>JAWXAT010000003.1 GCA_034439615.1 Oligoflexia bacterium
AGCAAATTCGTCGTATTGATCACCGTATTTTGATTTGTTAAATGCAAGGGCAGGGTCCATCGACATTAGGAATTTTGAATTCTGTTGATCAATAATAGAGGGCTTGAAGTAAGGTGATCCAATAGTGCTTTTCGTTCTCATTCAAATGTTCATCAAGGCGAGACCAGATTTTGTCCGCTTCGCTAATCGGCGAATTTTTTCTAATAATCGTTTTTAATAGGACAAAGAAATCTTTGAGGTCTTTTGGTTTCAGGTCAAAAGAAACAGAGACAGCCGTGGCCCAAGCATCTAACCCGCCATCAAGCCGGTAGAGCATGGAATTCACATAATGGATAGAAGTACCCATTTTCTTTGCAAGTTGTTCTCTCGCCTCACGCGTGCGGATTTTGCTTCGCAGAATATCTCGCAAAAAAAGTCGCCATTCCTCACCATAGCGGCTGGTTTCGCTCGACTTGTTTTTTGGGGATGCCATTTTCACCTCTGTCAAACGCTTATCATGGCACTTATCCCAAGTCTAAAACTTTGATATACCAAAGAATAGCATATGCTATTAACTTGTATATTGACTGTAAAATAATAGCACTATACTACACATACAGCTGAAGGAGGTTACTTTGCGCAAGGTTAAAAAGAGAAAGCCCATAGGCGGACTTTCACGTCAGGAACTCCGGTCGATATTTGGGAGCTACGAAGAAGCTGCAGATGTCTTGGAGCTATTGCCAAGGTATTTGTCGGAACGGTTTGGCCGCTCCAAAAATGGTGGGTTTGGATTTTTTGGAATTGAAAAAATCCGCGTCGATTTTATTCCCGATATTAAAAGGGTTGAGATTGAGAACATCTACGCAACCAATACAGCGACGATTTTTTTACCGCATGTTAAAGGGGAATCAGAAGAGGATCAGGAGGAAAGAGCAAGAGAGGCGATTCGATATTTTATGCCCTGTTTACCTGACTCCCAAGAGAGAGCCACCGCTCAATTTTATGAGTTGATCAAATCAGCAGGGAAACAAGAATTACTTCAGATGTTAAAGGAGAAATATAAAAAATGAACAAATCGGCAGTCAATGGCATGAAAAGAAGCCATCTGGTTCCTTGGCTCAACGATTGCGAACGATTGATAAACGAAATGCTGGGATAAATCTTTTTGGAATTAATTTTGAGCCATTTCGAACAAAAGATTTCTTGGAGGCGTTGATGGTAGGAGAACTTCGAGGTATTTCGGACAGAGTTCCGCACGCTGCGAATTTAAAGTTATTCGGTTTTCTTGATGGCCTCGCACTAGCCTATCTAATGGGACGTCTTAAATATTCTTTGGAAAATGACCAATTATTTTCTGAAAGTGAGATGTATGAACCTTCTAAATATCAAAAAAGTGGAAATCGGAAAGCAAATAAGAAAGTATCGGTGCCACCTCGGACTGGCGCAAACACGGTTGGCAAAGAAATTAAAAGTAAGCCCTCAATTTCTGGGTCACATAGAAAAAGGAAAAATCGGGTGCCCTGAGAATATCTTGAAAATTTTGATTCAGGAATTAGGTTTGAATAAAAAAGAAATCAAAAAAATTTTTCAAGATGCTGTCAATGAACAAGTTGATGAACTGTTCGGAACTTGAGAATAAATTAATCGAGTTGATACCTTTAAATTAGGATTTTTACAATTAGGGACTGCAAACCAGTTCGTTTTGCGTCGCTTTAGGAAAGGTGCTCACTTCCGTCCCGGAGAGCTCGCCAGAGAACCTTGGAATTTGATGGCTGTAGGCGATTCTGCCTCCGAAAATGAGGAATCTGAATCGGTACTTTACAGGATTTGGTATAGGGATGCAGGTCACGAAATGGTAGTTCGATCACTTTGAAGTATTGCCACGTTGCCAAGGGTTTCCCAAGGTGGATAAGAATATTATCGACCAATTCTCTTGTATAATCAAAGTGCCTATCCCCAATAGAATTCCAAGCGTGAGGAACTAGCCGACGCCCATTGATGACAACAAAACCTTCAACATAACAAGCCTCTATCCCGCCAAGACTCGAAACTGTAAGTGTCAATGCATTATCGTAACAAAGCTTGGGTTCAAAATAGTGAAGGCGGCTTGCGTCGTTAATGAGCTGTTGGACTCCGGCAATTTTTCCAATGTTCTCAACAACTATTACCGGCTGGAGATGACGCTCTTGCCAAGAATAGAAGTGAGCCAAAATTTTGCTACTGGTCGACTTGGTTTTGACCGCCAAGTGGCGGCGTAATCTAGTTTCGATAGCATCTGGATTTATTTTTCTATTTTGGACCATCTACGAATTCGATTTGGATCTGTTCGACATATTTAAAGTGGTTATCAGACGTCAAAAGAGTTCCTCCAACTGACATACAGCAAGCTGCAATCCAGATATCATTTGTTGGAATGGGGTTGCCTTTCTTTCTGAGTGAGGCAAAAATGTCTCCAAACTTCCTGGCGACATCAAGATCTACCGGAATAATCTGAACATCGTATTCTTCGGCAAATTGATCAAGTCGTTTCAAGTTTGTCTCGAATCGTTTCCCATGCCGAAACCCGTAGTACAATTCTCCGTAAACAATAGAGGGTAAAAAAAGTGAGGTGGCTCGTTCAACTAACTCTAGCGCTCGCTCTTGATTCACATCACACAAACAGTAAGCATTGGTATCAAGAACGAGTTTCACTTCCACATCTCCACATCAATGGTTGAAAAATCGTGGGTGTTTTTTTGAAATTCTTGATATTCCTGTGGCGTCATTTTCCCAAAGAACTTGCGGATATCTCGCTGAACTTTGGCAGCCGCCTTCTCCAAATGGAAAGCCTCTTTTAATGCCTTTAGAACGACCTCAGTTTTTGTTGTCTTATGCTTTTTAGCCTCCTGCTGGATCGCTCTTTCCAATTCAGGGGGTACTTTTCGAATACTTAAATTTTTAGCCATTTGTACTCCTATCTGTACTACAGAGTAACACAAATCGTATTACAAATCAATAGATGAATCTAACCGGCTGTTTTTACAAAGAATAAACGACTTCATAAGTACCACTATAAATCCTGTGGGTAACTACAGGGTCAAGAAATAATTAATGAGTTCGAACATTTATTACATAGCTACTCGATTGCTAGTCGATAGCCCACACCCGATTCGGTGATAATGAGTTTCTTGGCGTCAGGGGTCGTTTCAATTTTTTGTCTGAGGTGCCCAATATAAATTCTGAGATAATGGGTGTGTTCTACGGCGTTTCCACCCCACACCTCTTTGAGAAGCTGTCGTTGTGTAACCACCTTGCCTGCATGTTGAATAAGGACCTTGAGCAATTCATATTCCGTGACAGTTTTAACTCTTCACTTAATTGAATCCAACCTTGAGGCAGGCATTCTTTAATCGAAGCAAAGATCATCTCCAACTCTTCTCCCTCTTCCATCTTCATTCCTTATTATCGTGATACATTGTATCACCAAAAATAAAAAAAGAAATTACTAAAATTGAAAAATGAAATTGAAATCTCATAAAAGAGATCAAAAAAACGTGATACGACCCATGAGCTATCCATGCTTGGTGTGTCAGAGCTCTTGTCATGTGATGAAATCAGAAAATCAATCGGACGTAGCAGCGGGCGCTTAACGTTTAAAAGCCCTAAGTCTTAGGCTTAGTCTTGTATTACAACGTAGAATAAAATCTTTGACAGTCTTAGTGTTACATTGTATCACTTATACTTAAACCTGTTATGGAGTAAGTCGATGCCAAAGCCAAAAAATGAAGATTGGGAACTGGGTGAACATTGGGAGAGTTTTCGCGTTAAGGAAAGCGACGCCCTTGCGGATTTACTAGGGAAGGTTGAGGAGAATCGAGGAGAGTTCATTCGAAATGCTCTTTTAAAGATTTTTGAAGGTAAGCTTCTCATTGATTGCCCGACTTGTGAGGGGGAGACGATCATATATAGCGGTGTTGGCAAGGGATCCTCTTCCGCATCAAGGAAAAAGGGCAAAGGTAATAAGAGCAAGGTGTTCTCCTTTAGATCCGACAGCGGAATTCAAAAGGATTTAGCGAGAGAAAAGGACAAAGGGGAAATTATCAGAATGTCTGTGGCTGTTGCTCTTTCAAAAGAACACACTATGGAATGCCCAACCTGTCGAGGAACTGGAAAAGTAATCGGTGGGCCAAAGCTCAGAAGAACGGTTCTTGCGAAGTTCTCTACCTAAACAATAGATGGGGGCAATTCAGAGCGAGGGCCAACTCTCAAGAGTCTTTAAGATAACTTGCCTGGCTGTTGCAAAAGCTTTGGGTCTTTCGTTTTCGTCGGAGAGAAACATTACCATATTTATCAGATCAAGAAACTTGGAGATTTTCCTCCAGGTTGGCGGTAGTTTCCCGCCTGCTTTTGTGTAGGCATCTGTTAGTGCGGGCGAATATCCACATGGCATCTCGTTTTCAAATCGGAAAAAGTTCCCAAAATCCATAAGGGGGCTTCCTGAAAACGCAAACTCCCAGTCCAAGACTCCTGACACCATCCATCGATTTCTTTTCCTTGCGGCTAGAATATTTTTCTGATTGCAGTCAGAGTGAACCAAGCACGTTTCATTTTCAACGGGCTTAATAATGTCTGCGTTTGTAACAATGAATTCTAAAAGCCGTTTAGTCTCATCGGGTGAAACTCTTTGCTCGAAACGGTCGCTAGTTACACACTCAAGCATTTTGGCCACGATCCCTGAACCGAAACTATCGAAGGGTACTTTAATGGAGAGAGCAGGAGAAACTCCTAAAGAGTTGTCTGCTGAATTTAAGTTGAGCAGAGAGCTTAGGCCAAATCTTAACCGTGTTGTGTATCACTCCAGTCTTTCTCTGCCGCCAGGAGAGAACTTAAATGATCAACAATGGAAGGAGGTAGCAAATAAATACATGAGTCATATGGGTTTTGACGGATCACAATTTGTGGCCGTCAAACATCAAGATACCGAACACTCACACATTCACATTCTTGCTTCACGAGTGAGGCTAGATGGAAGTGTTGTGAGTGACAGTCATGATTATAAAAGAAGTGAGGAGACTGTTAGGTCGATTGAAAAAGAATATGGACTTACTCAAGTCATTTCAAGTCGTGAAATTGAAACAAGGGCTCCTACCACTGGTGAGTTGCATAAAGCACTGAGAGAACAAACACCCAGTGCGAAAATGCAACTTCAGAGTTTCGTTGGTGCAGCACTTGAGGGCAAACCAACTGTCTCAGAGTTTTTTTCAAGACTTAATGCTGTCGGTATCGAAAGTGTTCCCAATGTGGCCAAGACAGGAACAGTTACAGGAATCAGTTTCATTTATGAAGGAGAGCGAATGAAAGGATCAGACTTAGGAAAAGGATTCACATAGAAATCAATTTTAGGCAAAGGAGTAAATTATGACAAAGACAGGGACCATGAATCAATTAAGCAACGATCAGCTAGCGCTCACACTAAAGGCAGTAGCCGAGAAAGCGCAAGCATTGAGGGAAGCAGTGCCCAAACAAGTAAACGATCTGAGCGAACAATTACTCCCCTTAGTGCGAACGATGGCTTACATGGCGGACGAAGCCACAGGTCAAATGACGGAGCTGTCAAAGGCAATCCAAGTGATGAATTCAGAGGCAAGGATCTTCAGGGGCAAAATGTCAGACATGAGCGAAGCAATCACGACACAAATGAAGTTCTTCGTAGGCAAAATCTTGGGCATAATTCTAGTAGCGGGGATTCTTTCGCCCCCACTCACTTTGAGCGCATACTCCGCATGGGAGAATTTGTTCTCGGAAAAAACGGAAAACGCTCACAATTGGGTAGTGTTCAAGGAGAAGTTTCTTCCACGACTAGACAAACGGAGCCAATTCGAGCTGGATCAGGTCTTGAAGTCATCAAAGAAGCGTTGAAACCCTTTGATGATGTCAAACATCAGCACGAAGAACTTAAAGAAGAGGAAAGAAAACGTGAACAAGAATTAAAGAAAAAGAAGCGTGAATTTGAAAAACAAAAGAATCGCAGTAGGGGCCGCGGTTTTTCAGGTCCTGACATTGATCTTTAAAAGTTTCTAATTTCGCCTACGGATTATCCTCCGCGGCATGTATTACCTTTGCTTATCCTACCGCTATAAAGGCGGATCAAGCATTTACAAAGTGGGTGTTTTATGAGTACCACTATAGATGCGAATCCAATGTTCTTTGATAATCGAATACCCTGTGAGTGGCTCTCAACCGAACAAGCCGCCCAATATTTAAGTATTTCTGCAAACGCTTTAAGAATCTGCGTACATCGCGGACAAATAAAAGCGTACAAATTTGGGCGACGCTTGAGATTTCGGCTTGAGGAATTGCGACAGGCTCTTTTGAGAAAAGGAGTCTGATTATGGCAGTTAAAATGTATCTAGATAAAAATGGAAACAAGCTGTTTGAAGTCTATGTCACTGTTCGTTCACCTCATTGCGGACGCCGCCAAGTGAGAAAACGTGGATTGAAATCTCGAAGGGCCGCTGAGCTTCAAGAATTTGAGCTTAAACGTGAACTTTGCGACAAACGAGAAAATCCAGAATACACTTGGGAAGAGTGGCATAAGCTTTGTGTAGATCGCATGAAAACAGAAATGCGACCTTCAACAATTCTCAGTTATGATTTGCAACTCAAGAAATGGGTTCATCCTATTTGGAAAGAGCGAGATATTCGCTCTATTACAAATTCAGATGTCCATGATCTTGTTTTCAATCGGCTCGAAGAGGCAAAACCAAATTCTCGAAAACATATATTGAAAATGCTAAAGCGCATTTTCAATATGGCGATTGAAGATAGATTACTTGAGCATAATCCAGCTGTGAAAATTAGAGTGAAGGTACCCGACACAAAGCAAGTGGCGCTCAACTTCAATGAAGCTAATATTCTTCTTCGCGAGGCAAAGCTAACAAACCATAGATTCTTTGAAATATGGGCGCTGGCTTTGTTTACGGGAATGAGATCTGGTGAACTTTATGCGCTGAGATGGAATGACATCGATTTTGAAAATCGACGAATCTGTGTTTCTCAAAGTTGGTGCAGCAAGGCTGGCTTTGGTTCTACAAAGTCAAATCGAAACAGAACTGTTCCGATTTCTAAAGAGCTTGAACGGCTGCTTAAGGAAATGCATCTTAAGAGTCCAAAGGATCAAGAGTTTGTTCTCCCGCATCTCCAAGAATGGAGTCATGGTGAACAAGCCAAAGTTCTTAGGGCCTTTTGTAAATCCATTGGCATCACGCCGGTCAAGTTTCACGATCTAAGAGCTACCTTCATAACGCAGATACTTTTGAAGGGAGTTCCATTAGCCCAGGTAATGTCCATTGTTGGTCATACTGAATTAAAGACCACAAACGTTTACTTAAGGATCATCGGCAGTGATCTTGATGGCGCAACGGAAAAGTTAACTTTTAGCTTACCGCCTGAAGGACTTGCCGAAGTGATTGACTTGAACTTAAGACTTGGTAAATGATTAATCGTACTATAGCTGGCTACACTTATAGGGGTCGAAACATGTAAATTCGCGGGGTTAGCTCCTATACGTACACCCCGCCATTTTTCACAAGTTCACACCTTTATCCTTATTCATCATTGTGATATAAAATAAAAATGACTGAAACTAAAGACCTTCTCTTGGACCAAATTCGTGAGCGCCTGAGCAAGGTTTTTAAACCTCAAAAAATATTTCTTTGGGGCTCTCGTGCTTCTGGTACGCATTCTGTCGATAGTGATTACGATATCATTGTTGTTGTGGACCATTCTGACGTGAATATGCGTGAGAGAAACCTCAAAGCTCGTGAAGCTATGTGGGGAATTTCGGCATCTGTAGATGTCTTTGTTTTCACTCAGCAAGAATTTGATCTACAAAAAGAACAATTCGACTCCATCCCCGAGCGAGTTATGACAGAGGGCCGGGAGCTAGACATTGTCTAAGTCTAGTACCGCAGGCGCTTGGTTTAAAAAAGCCAATCAAGACCTCAAAGTTATTAAATTTCTTTTAGATGGAGCAGATAGCGACGTTCTTGAAAGCTGTGCTTTTCACTGCCAGCAAAGCATTGAAAAATCCATAAAAGGTTTTCTGGTTCATAACCTTATTCGCTCAAAGAAAATTCATGATCTTCGACCGCTTGCTGAAAAAGCTGTGTCAATTGATGAATCGCTCGACTTTATTATTTTAAACAAAACCTTGCTAGATAAAATTACAGATTTTGCGGTGGCCTATCGATATCCAGATGCTGTTCCAGAGCTACCTCCGCTCACCAAATCTGAAGTACTCGATGCTAGAGACTTGGCTCAAAAGTGTTTCAATGAATTATCTAAACGCTGTCATGAGTAGATGCGATTTTTTGATGGAATGCAGACTCGATGCCTCGAGTTATAGGTTGTGATGTTAAGGTGATCAACTGAATCGTTAATGAACGCACCATCGTTACAGCAGAAATGGCTTTAAAACTTGGAGCAGCTTTGCGAACTTCGGCGGATTTTTGGTTGAATGCACAGAAGTCGGTTGATTTATATAAGGCTCGTAAGGACTTGGGCGTTTTGCCAAAGCCGATAACTAAAGTTGGATAAAAGTGTTAAACAGAGAAATTTAACCGATATTTGACCAACTCCAAGCGCTAAACTCGTCCCATTTGCCTGGATGGACGGAGAAGCTAAAAAGCTTAAATTGATCCTGGTCCCGCCGCCGATCTACCAAATTTTTTCAGACCAAAAACTGTATCTCACCGTACAGTTTGTACGGTGAATTATTGACACCTCTGCACCCCCAGCCTATACCTCCTTTTGCGAAAGCAAAGGAGCCCCCCTGAAAGAGGTTCAAGATTTTAGAGACATCATAACAACTGAGTACGAACGCAGAAGCGCTCGCAATCCGCGTTATTCTTTAAGAGCCTACTCACGAGATTTAGGAATTTCGCCTTCACAGCTTTCAGATGTTTTAAATGGTCGGTATGGCATCTCGCCACAAACAAGTTCAAAAATTGCGTCAGCTTTAGGTTTATCTGAAGTTGAGCGTGAGTACTTTTAATTACTCGTTGAAAGTAAGCATTCTCGTAATAAAAGACTTAGAATATCAGCCAAAGATAAGCTTAAAAAATTATTTTCGAGTAAAGTTAATTTATTAGAATTTGTCGATTCAGATAAATTTAAAGTGATTTCAGATTGGCATCACTTTGCAATTTTAGAATTAACCACACTTAAACAATTCAAAAAATCAAATAAATGGATTGGCCAGCAATTAGGCATTTCTGAAAAAGTAGTGGCGGCCGCAGTGCAAAGGTTAATTAAAGTGGGTTTACTTGAAGAAAAAAATAACACGCTAGTGGCTACAACAGCTGATTCGTTTACAACCAGTGATATCCCTTCAAAATCAATTAAAGAATTTCATGAACAAATTCTAAATAAGGCAAAAGAAGCCCAGCATCTTCAGTCTGTTGAAGATCGAGAAATCACAACACTCACCTTGGGTGTAAAAAAATCAGATTTGCCAAAAGCTAAAAAAATGATTCGTGAATTTAAAAAACTAATAACTAAAGAATTATGCTTGTTAGTTGATGATAAAGACGCTGTGTATGCACTCGGAATACAATTTTTTGAATTAACAAATAAAAATGGAGGCCCTAATGAAACAAATTAATGTTCTGCTTTTTCTGGTTTTACTTTTGATTGCCAGTCTCTCTCATGCAGCACGCGATGTGGGTAATGGCGGAGGATCCTGGGTTTGCCGAGAACCCTCAGGTGAAATTCGCTGGAGCCGTTTAATTGATACGTTTGAAGCAGAGAATGAATTTGGCCTTACTCCTTTAAAAGCTGGTGGTAAATCAGTGCAAGAGTTAGTCAGGGATTATTTAAAAGCACTGGGTAAAATGGATTTAGAGTTTTCAAATGACGTTTCATTAGCACTTGAGAAAATATATTATCTTACCCCAAGTAATGTCGTACGATTTACTGATCAAGAATTAGAAGTTATTGATGATTCCCTTTACAGAATTAAACCCCGTAAAGACTCTTGCTTAGGTGGTAAAATAAATTACGAACAAGTTGTTAATTTTAAAAGAGATGGGCAAGTTTTAGTACAAAAAAATCTACACGCTTCACTTTCCAAAGAAGATCAAGCGGCACTCATTTTACATGAGGGGGTGTACGCCGTTCGTCGATTAAAAAACTTTGATATTAATTCGCTTTTAACCCGTAGAATTGTAGGCGAGATCACTTCGATGAATCCATCTAAAGAGCTTATTAACTTTATCAAAGTTTCAACGCCCCTAGCGAAAGGCTTGGATTGCTCTACTTTGCCGGCAACTTTTAAGATGTCGATGAGAAAGGCATTGCTAGATGCGATTAAGCAGCGCCAAAGTTTATCAGAAATTAAAAATTACATTGATGCATGCGCAGACTTGAATACTGAGGATCTTACCTCTGATGGATTAAGTACACCGCTCTCTTACTTATTAATTGAAAGTAGTAGATATATTTGGGATGGTTGGTCATTTCCTATTCCCCAACAATGGGTAGAGGATATTGCAAATCTTCTGCTTGATTCTGGCGCTTCAGTTGCATCAGCAGAAGATTGGGCCATTATTGATCATAATTTAAATATTTTTAAACGTCTTGTACGCATGGGTTTTGATATCAACGGTTATGTTGACCGCTACGACAACACACTTCAAATTGCACTTAATCGGGCTCAGTACAAAATAGTCGAATATTTAATTTCAATAAATGTTGATGTATCAAATAATAGCGAGGCTCTTTGTAAGTCTGTTACCCCGGGTCATCGCGATGACTTTGGTCATTTCTATCAGTGGAGAGTAATACCTGAAGATATGTTACTGGTTCGAAAAAAACTGATTAACCATTTTATTTCTCAAGGATCTAATCCTAATCTACTATGTGGGCTCCAAGATGATCATCCGCTTACTGTACTCTCTGTTGTTTCTGACCCACAGTTTCAAATATTAGAATATCTTGCAGGTATTCCTGGAATAAATTTGAATGCGCTTTCGGGTACCTTTGCCTCTATAAATAAAAAAGAAACCGCTCTTATTGTGTTAATACAATGGACTAATCGCATTGATGAAATTCTTAAGTATTTGAGATGGAGACGATCAGGTGAAAACGAAGATGTAATTGCTCGTAAAACTTCTGAGAATCTCGTACGCGCAGCTGAAGCGTTGATTAAAAATGGTGCTGATAAAAATATTAAAGATACTGATGGTAAAAGACCTTATGATTATATCAGTAAAAAATTTCCAACAGATTTAGCTAATAGGCTTAAGTTGATTTTGAAGTAAGCTCAACTCTATCTTAGAGAGAGTTACAAAAAAGCCACCTCTTGCATACGTTGAGGTGGCTTTTTATTTTATCTGGTACAAAATATAATTAATGTTTATTTGAAATATTGCCGATTTACATTTCTGAATATGGGGAAGTATATGAATCTATTCACGGCGTTAGCACTTTTAATTTTCATCAACCCAAGCTTTGCACAAGCTCAAATAATCAGTCCGTTTGGCACAAAGCCAATTCAACTCTCTATCGGATCTGATGGTGTTAAGCAACGCAAAGAACCCGGCTACATTTGCGACATTAAAGCTACAGTGGGCGGCGGGCAGTATTCAGAGTGGGGCGAAACAGAAAAAGATGCACGCACAATAGTTAAGAAAACTTGTTCAGACAAATCAGGTTTACTGTTATGTATAGACGACAAAATTACCTGCAAACAGGAAAAGTAGAGGAAATGTTGAGTTTTACATGATGCATTCCAAAAAACCACTTCTTCGAGGTTACCTTCACCAAGAAGCATTTTTTGTTGCACTTGGTGCTTGTGTGCTCTTGATTGCAAAGTCATCAAATCAGACATCACTCCTCGCAAGTCTTATCTACTCACTTTGTCTTTTATTACTTTTTGGTATCAGTACTGTTTATCACCGCCCACATTGGAATCCTAAGGGACGCGCGTTGATGAAGCGTTTTGATCACTCAGCTATTTTTTTATTAATTGCGGGCACCTTTACACCGATTTGTCTTTTAGCTCTTTCTGAAAAGGACGGGAGTCAGTTGCTCATTGTGATTTGGTCAGCAGCTTTGCTTGGAATCATACAGTCAATATTTTGGATCAAAGCTCCTAAATGGTTTACAGCTCTTTTTTATGTAATCATGGGTTGGATTGCGATTCCTTATTTTCATGAAATGCAACTCACGCTTGGAATCAACAATATGTTGCTGGTCGCATCAGGTGGTGTGGTTTATACGGTTGGTGCCGTTTTTTATGCGATGAAAAAACCAAACTTCGTGCCCGGTGTTTTTGGCTACCATGAACTCTTTCATCTTTTTACGATTATTGGAGTGATACTTCATTTCATCGTTGTTTATCGATTGATAAATTAAAGATAGTTTCTTGATGATGACTTATGGATATGACTCGTGAAGGTCGGTTGTTAATCGCGACGTTTATGTAGTTTTCTATCGATTCGATTCACATATGCATTTGAACCGAAATGTTTTTTAGCTGCGGCATTGTAGGCAAGGGCTGCATCATCTTCTTTTTTAAAATTTCCTAAATTAATAGCGCGACCATTTACCTCAATACCTGCGCGCCATTTTTTAATAGCTTTGATAAAAGAAACACCACGAAAAATCGAACTTCCGCGTTTTCTATTTTTTGGTAGTGTTTGTTGGCGCTCTTTTAGGGTGCAGACGATGAGATTTCCTTTTCGATAATCAAGTTCTGCATTAAATCGCCTTGGGTAAACCTGTTTTCCTTTTGGTGGTTTCATTAAGAATTTGCCAAGAGTGATAGTTCTGTTTTTGTTTTTTTCGCGTATTGAAGTAACAACACGTAAGCGGCCAGTGGTGCCTTTGGTGGCTCTCCATTTATGTTCACTCACGCGTTTGAAATCTTCGCTATCAATTTTCATTTTGAGTGTTGGTGATAAAGACACATAACGCCAGGTTTTTTGTTTCATGACTACTTATCGGCATATTTTCGTCACACTCAATGGCGTAACTTTAGTCTTTCGTCTGGTTTTAAAACATCATCAGAATCTCATTCTAATTTCGTAATAAGCCGATAAAACCACTGTGGAATCTTATTTGAATAACGCGAGGCCGCATTGAAAACTTATCTTTTAATTATGGCTATTTTTACTTCGCTGCCTGTTCAGGCGATAAACTTGTTTTGTGAGCAAAACTTATCAACAATTCACAATATCAAACAGGCTTTAGAAATACGTTTGCCTTATGTATACACACCAAACATCACGCTTAATGTGCAACCAGCTAAAGTAAATATTGAATTTGATTATCCCTGTAAAATTATTCAAGCAAAAATTTCTGATTCAGTGCAGGTGATTCCAACCAAGGCTCCTGTGGAGTCGTGGCATAATCTTGTAGTTTTTCTTAAGGGGGATTATTTTGTTTTACTTTTTAAAACAGAAAAACTGCGCTCTGAATTTTTAAAACTAATTCAAAATCAATCAGTAATTGAAGAGGGTGTGACTTTAGATAATCAATATGTAGTGGTGCTTGATGTTAAACAGTTTTTTAAAATTAAAACTCAGCTTGCAAAAATAAAAAGCAATGTCAGTGAAAAAATAATACAAAGTAAAATTGATGAGGTGCCCTTAGTTCAAAAGTTTGAATCATTTGGTCGTGTAACAGAAGATCACTTGGTTAGAGTATCTAATCGATACGTCGAAACATTTGGAAATACGAAGTATTATTTTCGAGATAATGAAGTGGTGGGATATGTAAAAAACGGTGAGGCAATTATTTTGCTTCGTAGCCACGGAAAAGAAACTGAATCAAGTCACGCCCAAATTTTGCGTAAGCAGGGGATTGAACTTAAAAGTGATATCTCTGACATGCAAAAACCAATCATCGAATTTGAGGCTGGTCGTAAGCGTGTGGCAAACCTACTTGCCCATTGGGATTTGAACACATCTCAAATAAAGGAATTAACTCTCTATGAAAATAGAGTAGACACATTAATTAAAGACTACGAAAAAAATAAAGTGAGCGCATATCAATTTAATATATTGTTACCAATAAGGCTTACAGATTTAATCAAATTTCGACTCAACTTGCATAGTGCCACAATGAAAAAATCTTTAGGCGTTCTTAAGAAAATTATTCCAGACATTGAGAGATTTAATTCAAATCCATTTGCATTGGTAAATAGCGACAACTTCTTTCGGTTCGTCTGGATCAAAGGTGTTTCCATAGATAGTGGCGGAATGATTTTTATCGAGGGAAATATGTTGCACGATCAAATGCTGCTATTGGCATTGGGTGAAAAAATCATAAACCGATATTTAACAAACGCAAAAGGCCATAATGTATTACGAAATTTTGTTAGAGGAGGTTTATTTAAGATGGAAAATCGCAAAGGCGATATTCCTGAAATACACTTATTTCCAAATTTAAATTCTATACGCTTACCTCAACATAATGAAATTCAAGGGTCGCCTATTACTATGACAAATGAGGAGTGGGCTGATTTGCACATACAAATCCAAGCTGCGATATTTGGGTCTATTAACGAACGGTAAGTAAGGTGTGGTAATGGTTTAGTAAAGCTTATGTCTTTTTAATATAAACAGAAATTATTGATAGATCTTGCGATTCGCACTCCACTGCATGTATATGGAAATTAAGCCAAATGAAATTCAAGAAGATATAAACATTCAAGAAAAAGCGCTTAAAATTTCTCATGATATTAATAATATTTTAGGCCCTATTGTGCTTTCTGTTGAAATTCTTAAATTACAAATTCATGATAAAAAATTAATTGCGAAGTTAGATGTGGTTGACAATGGTATTAAGAGTCTCAATGCTCAAATTAAGGAATTGTTTTTATTGTTCAAATAAATATCAGCTTACTTGCCCGTAAAAAGTTCATTTACCAAAATTTCTTTTTCAGCAGAATAATAAGTGCCCGACATTGTTGATGGGTACATTATGCTTTTTGCTTTTCCGTCGGCGTTAAGTTCAGCGAGATGAGGTCTGCGTAGTAGACAATGTCCGAGTTCGTGAAAGATTAATGCTTCTCGATCAAATGTTGACATTGTTGCCCAAGCTTGACGCTTAATTGTTACCTTGGCTAGGGTGCTATTAACTTTGCAATGACCCACTTCACTTGTCATAGCGTCGTCGAACTTCACTGTGAGGCTTAGGGTGGCTACAGCGACGTTTCTTTGCTTGGCTTGATGGGCGAATTCTTCAACATAGAGTTTAAAATCAGCTTCTATTACTGGTTTTTCCTCTTCTTCTTTTGCGCACCCAACTAAAGCGACACATAAAATACCAACCAATGTCTTATAAATTGTTGCCATAACTCACACACCTCATAATCTATATTAACGCATTGCAATATTTTTACAATGCAGCAATCATAGTTTTTTGAAAGTGCATGAAATGTTAACGATAAATCACAATTGGGCAACAATGTGACAATTTCTTAATTATAAACTAAAGATCGGGTCAGTGAAGGGATTTAGTTTTGAATATTAGTAGGAATTTTTAAACTGAGTTTATAGCCAGTACCAGAGGCAGGAAGAATTTCATATTGAGATGGCTTTATCTTTTTTCGTAATTTGCAAATATGTGCATCAATTGTACGATCTAAAACATGGGTATGTATTCCCCAAACTGCAAGGCGAATTTCTTTTCGCGTTTTAACAAAATTTTGAAATTGAGCCAAATAAAGCAAAGTTTTAAACTCAGTGGGACTTATTTTTATTTGAAATTCACCGGTTGAAGAATTGATATTTAATTGGTTGGATTGCAATTGAAAATACAGATCTCCGATATTGCAAGTTGGACCAGCCGTTTTTATTTGGTGGCGTAATTTAATTTTGGCCTCGATGCGTGCTTTGAATTCACCAAGTGAGAACGGCTTTTCAATAAAATCATCAGCAAGTAATCTCCATGCCTCTAACTTATTCTCGGTACTTGTATCGCCTGAAATTAAAATTACTGGTAGTGCAGATAATTTATAATCACTACGCAAATCTTTTAGAAATCGCAGCCCGTTTCCATCGGGTAGAAAGATGTCTAATAAAATGAGATCGAAATTTTTTTTCGAAAGCAGAATTTTTCCATCTTCTATGCAAACTGCAGTCTCTACCTGAAATGAATCTAAAATTTCAGGTATAAGATGCGTCATTTCAGAGCTATCGTCAATGAGTAGAATGTTGAGCATGTATTAAGCTTTACAGCTAGTTATGGTGTGCGCAAGTCTAAATTATTCATTTGCTGCTTTTGCATTACCTTGTTCGATAAGACAGTTGCGACGCTCCTGAAGCAGTAGAGTGATGGTGTTTAATGATTTTTTCAGTCGCTGAATTTGTACTGATGTCGCGGCGTCATTTTGATTCGACGCATTCTCTAAGATTATATCAATTAGAAATAGCGCAGCTGCCAATGGACTAGCTACCGCGTGTAAGAATTCTCTTTCTGGCGATGATTGTGTCGGTTTCATCTCAGGCCCTATAAGTCAGTTACGCAACACGATTGGACTGATCGTCGGTGGTATTATTTTTATCTTCATACTTTGAAGATTTGCGAAACACATAACCTTCTCCATCAATTGATTGAATGCTGTAACCTGAATTTGCTAATTTTTTTCGAATTTTGCAAATGTGGGCATCAATTGTTCGGTTAAATACATGTGTTGCTCCCCCCCAAAGTCTTTCTAGGAGTAGGTCTCTAGAGAATACAATGTTTTCATGTTCTACAAAAAAAGTAAGAATGCGTAATGCAAAAGGTGTGAAGTCTAGGAGTGTTTCTTTGTTTTCAATATTCAGATATGCCTGTTGAGAATCTTTATTGATAGTTAAAATGCCTTTACGTAAAACGGGATTATGCATCACCTTTAGGCTTTTGTTTTTAAGTTTACTATCAATTCTTGCTCTAAGTTCGCGCAAATCAATGGGTTTGACAATGAAGTCATCTGCACCCAAAGAAAAGGCAATCAGTTTGTCGCCAATATCATTTCGGCCTGTAATAAATAGAACAGAAGTTTTTTTGATTTTAGGATTTGCACCAATTTCAGCATAAAATTGAAGCCCGCTTCCATCGGGGAGTGTGATGTCCATGATGATGAGATCAAATACCTCACTTTCAAGTGCTTGTCTGGCGTCTTGAAGGTTTGCAGCAATTTTAATGTCATACTGAACTAGCGCTTCTTTGAAGGCTAGCGCAAGTTCATCATAATCTTCGATAATCAATATTTTTTCCATAAATCCATTCTAATTAGACTGTTAAAATATAAACAGTGAAGAAAATGTTGCGATGAATGATGTCAGTGTTATTGATATATCCATCGAAAATGTACAGCTTCTGAAGTTCCACCTAGTCCATCGACTTGAACCAAATATAAATTCATCGTACCTTGCGCGGCCTTAGTAACGACAAATTGATATACGCTGCTAGCGCATGTGGTTGTAAGTGCCCCTGATGGGGTGATTACTTCACCGGCTGTAACATCACCAGAAAGAACAACGTTGTAACCATTTACACAAACACCGTTGATAGTAACTGTGTTTGAGTTGTTGGTGTATGGTGATGTAGGTGAGGTAACCGAGGGTGATGCGAGTGCAAAACTCGAAGAATTTACATCCGTGCTCTTGGCTGCACAGCCAATGAGTGCCGTGAATACAACGATGCTTGCGCCCTTTTTAAAACAATATTTATACATAGCTATCTCCTTGTAATGTTAATTTACTTACCTATAGCTCTGTTCGGAGATGATTGTTTAGGTGAGATTAAGCAATCTAAGTTTAAGGGCAACAATTAATGAAAACAATGAAATCTAGATTAAGGTAAGGGATTAAACTTTATTTTTCATAACAAAAATATTTCCTGCGATAATTGCGAGAACCCCAATAAGTGATGTTAATTGCCATTGATAGCTTTCAAATATCGTCGATAAAATTAATGCTACAATTGGAAAAAGAACTGCAGAGTATGAGGCGCGAGTTGGTCCGATGAGTTTAACTAAAGAGAAATAAGAACCAAAAGCAACAATTGAACCGAATACACTGAGGTAGAGTAACGAAAGAATATACGACATAGATGTATCAAATATAAGCGTGTCGCCCTTGCAGAGACCAATGCAAAGTGTAATAACCCCGCCATAAAACATTCCATACACATTTGCCGGTATTATTTGAATTCCATTTTTTTGATTCACAGAAGAAATAATGTTTCCGAATGAGGCAAATACGGTTCCCAAAAAAGCAAAGGCAAGACCCATGATGGTTTGTGCATTGGGGTCAAGTTTTAAAAGATCTTGATAAAATACTAATACAATACCAATGAGCCCAATTACCACTCCACCCAAAAGTCGTTGACTTGCTCGATGGCCTAAAAATATTCGACTATTTATCACATTCACAGTTGTGACCATAGAAAACACCACTGCAACAAGACCGCTTGCAAGAAATTTTGAAGCATAATAAGTGCAAATGTAATTCAGACAAAAAATGAATAGCCCTAAAGTGAGGACACTAAAATGTTGTCGAGGTGATAGTCTTAAATCTATTTTTTTATACAAGCTATAAAGTAGTAGTAGAAAGCTTGCAAAAATGAATCGGTACGCGATGGATAATTCAAGGGGAACAATTCCAATTTGCTGCTTAATAGCAAGCCACGTAGTGCCCCAAATTACGACTGTGATGATATAGAGTGCTAAAACACTCATGTAATAATGCTACTCAAAATACAGAACTTCATATGTCCTTAGTTTGGTTTGAAACTGTCTGGTGCACTTGCTTGGCCCGACGGCGATTTAAGAGCGTTTGTGTTAATTTTTTGAATCAATGGAAATTCATGTAGCGCCATATTGAGGCGATGGGCATTGTAAACTTGAGGTACTAAACATATGTCGGCAAGTGATATTTCGTCGCCGAAAGAATATAAGCCTGCTGATTTCTCAACTAGCTTTTCATAAGCCACAAAACCTCGGCGAATAAAATACTGACCCCATTCACTTCTTTTTTCTGGATCATCTGAATATTTATCTAAGACCGTTAGATTTTGAACTGGCTGAATACCCGCATTGATCAGTTCAGCGAGGGCACGCACATGAGCACGATCTAATGTGTTTTTAGGAAGCAAAGGTGGGCTTTGGTGTGTTTCTTCAAGCCATTCAATAATCGGAAGAGATTCAATTATAAATTTCCCATCAACTTCTAATGCAGGCACATAGCCCATAGGGTTTCTTAAAAGATGTGCTGCACTTTCACTTTCACCATTAAGTAGATCCACTGGAACCGCTTTGTATTTTATTTTCTTGTAATCAAGCGCCCAGCGCACACGCCAAGACGAGCTTGATCGCCAGTAGTGATAAAGTGTTATGTTCATTGTTCACCTACAAGCACTATTTTATTTTCAAGTCGTCCCAAGCCTTCTACTTCCAGTACCATTTCATCATCGGGCTTTAACCAAAGATTATTTGTAATTTTTGAACCGTTAAGTTCTAAAAAACAACCAGTGCCAACGGTGCCAGAGCCAATGACATCTCCGGGGTAAAGTGTAACTCCGTAACTTGCGCGTGAAATGATTTGTGCAAATGTCCAATTCATTTGATTCACATTTCCTTCAGAGTATTGCTTGCCATTTAAAAAAGCTTTCATGCTGGCATCAAGTACTTCGCCATTTGCAGTTTCGCGAAGGCTGCCCGAATTTTTAAGCGACTGTCGAGTAATAAGCGTTGGTCCAATTGAAGTGGCAAAATCTTTACCTTTTGCTGGCCCAAGATTAAGTTTCATTTCTTCCATTTGAAGAGCCCGCGCTGACCAATCATTCATAATAGTGTAACCAAAAATATATTCATCTGCTTTAGCAGGAGAAATGTTTTTACCCTTTTTCCCGATTACAATTGCCACTTCTAATTCAAAATCTAATTTATCAAGGTGTAATTTTTGAACTTCAACATTTCCGGGGCCCGTCACTGTTTGATGATTCGTAAAATAAAACACAGGAAATAGATCAAACTCTGGGAGCATCTCTAAGCCGCGATTGCGCCTAGCAGTTTGAACATGTTGTCTAAACGCATAGCCATCACGCATCGAAGGTGGTTTTGGTACTGGAGCTAAAAGCTCAACTTGCTCAAGTTTAAAGTTGGGTAGCTTTGTTTTATTTTGAGTAAATAACTTTGTCGCCTCATTTAGATTTACTTCAGAGTTTTCAAGAAATGCGAGCATTGAATGTGGCAATGATCCTTGATTTTTAAGCTCATAGATTTGTAGACCGTCAAGTATTCCATAGCTTTCATTGTTTTTTTGACGAAACGATACGAATTGCACGGGGGACTCCTTTGTTTTAATAAAAAGCGAATGTAAGTATTTTATGCGGCGTTGAGGTTTCGCAGCATTTTCATGTAGGTTTTCCATTGCGCATACGCCATTTTAAATTCAAGTTTAGCCATTTTCATCTCAGCTTTTAGTTGTATGAATCGTTCTTGAGAATGATTTGTAAAGTCTTTTTTGGCGCGTATGTATTCTGCATGAAGTCGGTGCATGCGCTCTTGAGACGTTTCAACTTTAATGCGCAAGCCCGTAACGATCGGAAGATTTGCAGACACTAAGGCTGTGAGTGTTTTTTCACCCATGCGCAGTTTAGCTTTTAATATTTCTTCTTCACGAACACGTTTAAGCCTGTGAGTGAGTCCGAAAAATGATAAAAGACGAATTGCCCATTTTGTGGGATCCCAGTGATACCATCGAATGCCATTTCTATAGTCGGCTTGAAATTCATGATGAAAATTATGATAGCCCTCACCATAGGTAAACAGCGCTAATAAAAAACTATCTCGCGCTGATGTTTTATCTGAATAAGGCTGTTTGCCAAACATATGACAAAAAGAATTAATCAAAAAAGTGCAGTGTTGTGTGAGTACGGTTCTGACGAGCCCACCAAAAACTAATCCACCAAAAGGGCTACCCAGTGCCCATCCGATAAGGGTTGGAAATCCAAAACCCATGAATACAGCAATCGGTAGGTAGTATTTATTTTGCAAGTACACCAGAGTGTCTTTTTCAAGGTCGGGTGCAAACTTTCCTTTATGTGCAGCGTCTTCTTTGAAAAAGATCCAGCCAATATGAGCGTAGAAAAAACCTTTATTGATACTGTAAGGATCAGTTTCAGTGTCGACATGACGATGATGGCGACGATGATCTGTACACCATTTTAACGCTGAATTTTGTAAAGCGGCAGCGCCAAAGAGCAGATAAAATAGTTTTACACCCCAGCGTGCTTCATAACTACGATGAGCAAACAATCTGTGATATCCGCCGGTGATACTCATGCTGGTCATGACTGAATAAATCAAAAAGAAAACTAATACCTTCCAGTTTAAGCCATTAAGATAAATATGTATCGGAGTGAAAATGGCGGCCGCTATTGGAGTTCCAACTAAGAAAGTCGTATTTACCCAATCAATTTTGCGCATTCGTAGTTCTCCTTAAGCATTAAGATCTAATTCTAGCATGGGTTACTGAGCGTTTGTGCAATGAAAATGGGCTCAACTATTCTAAAGTCTGACTGCGGCGCATCATTGGACCTTATTTTATTGAGTTTAGGTATAGAAACGCATACTTAATACCCATGGAACACATAGACGTAAAGACAGAAGAGCTAGCACTCAAAACCTTGCGAACTAACAAAGTTGCAATCTTCATGTTGTCTTACAATGCTCAAGATTTGATCGTCAAAACTTTGCAACGTATTCCACATTGGATCGCCCGTGAGCTCGTAGAAATTTATGTCATTGATGATTCTTCAAAAGACAAAACACTTGAGCGTGTTTCTGAAATGCCCTGGCCAAAAGATTTTGCTCCCATGAAAATTTATCGAACACCTTACAATCAAGGTTTTGGTGGAAATCAAAGACTTGGTTATTTGTATGCCATCTCAAAGGGCTACGACATTGTTGTGAGTTTGCACGCTGATGGGCAATATGCGCCTGAAGCATTGCCTGTAGTTTTAGCGCCTTATTCTCAAGGGGCTGATGCAGTATTTGGAAGTCGTTTTATGACTCCCATGGGTGCTCTCAAGGGTAACATGCCGTTATATAAATTTTTAGGAAACAAAGTACTCACGCGCCTGCAGAATTTTTTATTAGGCACAAAAATGTCAGAGATGCACAGCGGGTATCGTTCATACCGCATGTCTGGGCTAAAGCAAGTGCCGTTTGAGTTCAATAGTCTAAGTTTTGATTACGACGCAGATATTATTATTCAGTTAGTAGCTGCAAAACTTAAAGTTGTCGAAGTTCCAATACCAACATTTTATGGTGACGAAATCAGTCACGTGAACGGCACTCAATACGCTTGGCGATGTATTAAAACTGCTGTGAAATATAAAATGATGGAAAAAAATCTTTTTTATGACCCTAAATTTGATCTTGAGCGTGTCGATCAGCAGCCATACGTCACTCGGGCTCCACAAACAAGTCTTCATGAATTTGTGAAATCAGCTTCACTTCCAAAAGATGCGCGCATTTTGGATTTATGTGGAGGGCAAGATAAAGCGATAAGTCGTGTGCATGCTCAAGGTGGAATTCCTGTTACATGTGTTGAGATACATCCGGATCCAATTGTTAGGCAAAATCATAAACTTTCAGTTGATCTTAATAAGTCATGGAAAGATCAAATTCCCACAGGCCAAAATTTTAACGTTGTATATGCACTTGATGTTTTAGAACACTTGCAATTTCCTGAACGTGGCGCTCGAGAGATTTTTGAACGGATGAATTCTGGTGGCGCGCTTTACGCAAGTGTTAATAATATTGCTTTCTTGCCAATGCGACTTTCATTGCTCTTTGGGCATTTCAATTATGGTCGTAAAGGCATTTTAGGTTTCACGCACAGTCGCTTATTCACGATTGAGACGTTTACACGCTTAATGAAAAATGCCGGTTTTAGAGTCGATGCTGTTATGGGTTTTGCGCCCCCCGCATTTGAAAACAAAGGTATTATGAGTAGGGTCATGGGCTTTTTAGCTCGTGCACTTCCACGACTTTTCGCTTCTCAAATATTACTTGTTTGTACAAGAACTGATTCACCTCTTGATCTCATGAAGCAAACGTTTCGTGAAGATTTTGGTCGAGAGGCAGCTCCCGATAAGGTCAAATTATTTAGTTTGGGTGTTTAAGTAAATGTCTCCCGATACTTTCAAGATTTCCTATGATTTTTTATTTCCAGATAAAACTTCAAAATCATATGTCTTTGATATCGATAAAAATACATTGGCATTAGTAGAGTCTACGACTGAGCAGCCACCAGAATGGGCAAAATTAGAAAATAAAAAATGCGAACATTGCCCATTAAAGGAGGCTGAATCACCCTATTGTCCCGTGGCGCGAAACATTGCGCATCTCGTAGAAACTTTTAAAGAAAAAGTTTCTTATACAGAAGTCGCAATCAAGGTGACCACAAAAGAGAGAACATACGTTAAAACTTTACCCCTACAAGAGGGGATATTTAGTGTTTTCGGCTTAGTCATGGCCACGAGTCTTTGCCCATATACAAATTTTCTAAAACCCATGGCTAGATTTCACCTTCCATTTTCTACATCAGAAGAAACAATAGTACGTTCGATTTCTATGTATCTTTTAAAACAATATTTTGTGGCCAAGCGTGGTGGTCAACCAGATCTTGAATTAGAACTGCTTGAAAAAAATTATGCAGATATACAAAAAGTAAATTTAGGCATTTTAGCTCGTATACGAGGTATCGCCCAAGGTGATGCCGACGCAAATGCAATTACGATATTGCATAGTTTTTCATCACTATTAACCATGGCCATTTCTAAAGATCTCTCAAAGATCGAACCACTATTTAAATAATTTATTTTGAAGTTTTGCTTAATTGACGTTTTAAAACGCCAACCACCATCGGCAATATAGAAATAAGAACTACGATGACAATAATTTTATCTAGACGATTCGCAAGTGATGTTTGGCCAAGATAATACCCAATCCATAACAGTGAAGTTATCCACACAATGCCGCCGCCGATATTCCAATACACAAAACTTTTGTAAGGCATGCGTGCTACACCTGCAATAAAAGGAACAAATGTTCTTAAGATGGGTACGTATCTTGCTGCTGCGACAGAGATTCCGCCATACTTCATATAAAAATCGTGTGCTTCAACAAGATGCTTTTTTTTATAAAAACGGCCATCAGGTTTTAACCAGATGCGATCCCCTGTTTTGCGCCCGAGAAGAAAGCCCACTTGATCACCAATAACCGCTGCAAAAATCAGTACAATATTTAAATAAATGATATCAAGCCCAACTACATGATTGGGGTTTAGCGGATTAGAAAGCACACCCGTGGTAATGAGAAGTGAATCGCCTGGCAGAAAAAAACCTAAGAGAAGACCTGTCTCAGCGAAAATAATTCCAACAAGAGTTATGAGCCCACCAGTTTGAATGAGCTGCGCAATTCCTGCGGCTGAATGAAGTTCTTTAAGCCAATCGAGCATCTTGAAATAATGTCATATAGAATTGTCTTGTCAAGTTTTGCTGAGATTAATTGCCGTGTTCATCGCGAATATCGCCAATGAGTCTTTCAATAATATCTTCCATGGTAAGTAATCCGGTGATTGTTTTTGTCTGATTATCTTTTACTAACGCCATATGGGCGCGCCTTTGTTGAAGCAACTTTAGGATTTGATCTTGTCTTATATCTGGCGTGATAAAAACCGCAGGGCGGCTGCAGCGTCTGAATGCTTCATTTGAGTAATGATTTAATAAAAGTGGCCATGCATCTTTAACATGCACAATTCCTAACATGGTAGTGAGGTCTGTTTCGCATAGGGGAAATCGTGTGTGCATGTGTTTTCTCACAATTTCTAAATTTTGTGAGAGTGGCCGAGTCATTGAGAGATAATCGATTTGCGAAACCTGCACCATTATATCAATCGCTTTTTTATCTGAAAATTCAAAAGCACGATTGATGATTTGGGCTTCGCTTTCACTAACGATGCCATCTTCTTTTGAATCTCTAAGAACCATTTTTAATTCTTGCTCTGTGAGTGCTGGTTCTTCGTATCCATGATAACCAAGTCGACGCAAGATAAAGTTGGCAAGCATAGTGAAGCAATTAATGAGGGGCTTTGAGACTTTGTAAAATAAGCTCAGTGGTTTTGACACCCAGAGTGTCATGCGCTCAGCTTTTTGAATAGCCATACTTTTTGGGACGAGCTCACCCAAAACAACGTGCAAAAGTGTAATCAAAAAAAATGAAATAATCGCTGCAACAATGTGAGGTGTGTTGTTAAGCGACGGAAATGTTTGCGGAAACAAAATCACGAATAAATTTGCAAATGCACGTTCGCCTATCCAACCTAAGCCGAGGCTTACGAGTGTGATGCCTAATTGAGTTGCTGAGAGATATTCGTCGAGCTGATCGACACAAAGAATTGAAATGCGCGCTTTATGTACACCCATGTCTGCGAGTTCTTCAAGACGAGTTCTTCGTACTTTTACAATTGCAAATTCAGCCGCCACAAAAAAACCGTTGAGCGCAACTAAAACTAGAGATGCCGCAATGGCAATCAAAGTTGAAGCAAGTTCGGGTGCATGAGCCATGATTAGAACTATGACATGGGTTTTCCATTTAGACTACTCGAAGTTGGTGAAATGACACTTATGCGCTGATACGCAGTTTTGTGACACCACTTCAATCATTTCAGGTGACAAAGCGCGCCAATGTTGCGCTGCTGGGCAGCATTTCTTAGATACAGCTGTTGTTTTTATTGAGCTCGTGATGATTGAACGCGTAAGCTCAAAGAATGTTAAAAACCAAGCTTCAATATAAAATTCCACTTCTGGTAAGCCTTTTTGCGTTATTGCCCGCACTTCGTTTTGGTTGGGGTTTTACAGGTGATTGGCGTAATCAGTTTTGGTTTATTACATATTATGCAGAATATTTTTTAAGGCATTTTACATTTCCAGATATGTTTCACTCTCAACAAGCAATCGGAATGCCTGCGGCGATATTTTATGCAGCGCCATTTTATAAACTCATGGCAATTCCTGCAATTATTCTGGGTACAGGAATAGCTTTTAGATTGGTCATTCTGGGTGTTTTATTATTTCAGTATTACTGCATTGAAAAATTATTCAGTGAATTATCAGGTAACCAAAAGCTTTCTAGAGTTATTGCCATTATTTGGACACTCAGCATTTATCCTATGACGAATCTCTACAATCGATCAGCGCTCATGGAGTTCGTAGCTTTTGCATTATTAACATCAAGCATTTGTCTTTTGTGTTTAATCACACTACAAAGTGAAAAATATCTTCGATTCAGTTTTATGAGCCTTATGGGTTTTTGTTTTACTTTAGCTGCTGGTATTCACCCCATCACAGCGGTGTACGGCGGTACTTTTGCGATTGTTACTTTTCTAACCTTGTTAAAATTAAGTAAGAACAGAAAAAAAATATTTTTAGCACTGTTGCCACTTGTTGGTCTGAGTCTGCTTTGTCTGGCACCGTGGGTGTATGCAACGGCAAACATATATCCGCAACTTGCAGTTGCCCAAAAAATAAATTCAATAGATCTTTTCTTCGACCCGGCTAAACTTTGGTGGTTAAGACTACTTCCGTTTCCTTTTGATCCGCGTATGACGTACAAAGAGACTGATCCGCTACCAATTCATATGGATACACAGATAAGTGTACTGCTCATTGTACTACTCATTTATTTTATACGACGCACACATTTAAAGTTTGGTAAAAATGGAATCCTTATTCTAGTTGGCTGTATTTTATTTTCAGTAAGTTATTGGCTATCGATTTCGCTTACACCGTGGGGTTATTTACCTGAAATTTATAAATCGGCACAACTTAGCTATCGACTCACAGCTTATTGTAACTTGGCTTTGCTCTTGGCACTCGCTGGGTGTTTTGTGGGTGGTGGTCGATTGAAGGTAAACTTTGGTTCTCGTGGATTTAAAATAATAACTGTCGGCTTACTTGTGAGCGCTTGTTTTGCCCATACACTTAAAATCGCCCATGCATTTCGCGCTCAAGAATCAAAAGAAGACAAATACACTCGATTCTTATCTGAGAAAGATGGGTTATTAGCATATCCACCAACGCTCTATTCGGCCGATTCCTATGTAGTTACGGGTTTAAATGAAAAAATGCCGGTAGTTAATGAGGTACAGAAAATTCAGATTCCATTTCTCATTACTACGGGCAAAAATTTTGGAAAAGTAGATGAACTTAATATTAATTTGGAATCAGAAAAATTTGTACTAACAAACGTTCAAGCATTTCCATGGAGTCAGATTTTGCTCGATGGTGAAACCACAAAATTATATGAGCATGATAATAAATACGCGTTGAAAATACCTGCGGGAGCACACACGATCGCCTATCAATTGAAGCTTCCTACAGTCTATTCTATATTATCAGTAATTTCGACGATGCTCTATTTGCTTTGGTTTTTGGTTGCAATAAAACCGGCATTTAATTTATCTAGAGTTCGCAGCTAGTTATATAAATACAACTTTTGCACAATTATTTTTTCTTCTTCTTCTTATTTTTATTTGTCTGCAGTGCAGCTTCATGTGCCCATACGGCTGGTAAACCAATTTCAAGAAAATATTCATACTGGTAGCCTGGAAATAAATTTTCAATTTTATTTTGCAACCGTAAAAGTGTTTCTTCTTTAACAGGCATACGAGGTTGCGCAGCTTTTACCAATTCAATAATTTTTTCAAGGTAGACTCTTTGGCGAAATAAAAGTTCGGGCCCACCGAAAGCTCCGCGGCCTGGGTACACAAATTCAGGTTTTAAACTTTCAAGTTCTTCAATGCGTTTGAGCCAATCATCAAGTTTTCCAATTTCAAGCCAACTATGATTGTGATTGGTGACAAGGTCTCCAGTAAAAATATTTTTCCCGTATTCAATAACAACATGTGCTTCACTGCAACCAGCACCTAAAACGTGTGCTTTGACGGTAACCCCACCGGCTGATAGCTCTTGTGTAGCATTTCCAAAACTATCTGGTGCAGCAGCACTGGTTGGATAATCAGGTTGGTAGCGTGGGTAAAACCAGCCATAGCGGTCTTTGTGAATTGCTGGAATAATATTTTTTACCTGTTCTGATGTGACAACACGAATACCTCTTTTTTGAAAATTCAAAGTTCCATTAAATTTATCAGGATTAGGATGTAAAATAATGGCGAGTAATACTTTTTTACCTGTTATTTTTTCAGCGACATTAATTGATTCTTCAGCTGCAGATGGAAGAAATTGTGTGTCGATGAAAATCAGGCCTTTGGGGCCTTCTATCCAATAGGACGATGTTTCAAAGCCTTTAGGTGTTGTGATGTACGTGCCGATATTTCCATTACCATGCTTAATAATATATTGAGTTGATGGCGTTTTATTGGTGCTGCTACAGGCCATAAAGCAAAAGGCTAAAATAAGAATAACGGCTTTACACATAAATGCTCCTCTATGGTGGAGCACAGTAGTTAGCCTGTGTGGAATTATTTGTCGAGGCTAATGCTATGCTTCATAAAGTCATATTATTTTATTTTTGAGTGATTGAGCGAGCTGTGTAATGCTTAGTCTATGGTTAGACGTGTCAGTATCTTTATGGTTGGCTTAGTACTTGGATTAATCTTGCAATATTTTATTACGAGCCATCGTCAGACGTTAGTTCGTGAAGAAAAAGAAGCTCAAGTACTTAAGCTCAAAATGCAGGTGTCACCGACTCCTGCGCTTACACCTAATCCATGACCGAAAAAAGAAAAGATATTCTATTTTTAATATTCATTTTTATAATTACAACAATTTCATTTTCATTGGGTTTTGAAGCCAGTTATGTCAATTGGGATGATAATGTATTAATTCTTGATAATATTTTATTGAGACAACCTTTGTGGGTGGCTGTCAAATCTGCTTTTGGGCACTATTACTTCAGTGATTATCTGCCCGTAACTTTGATGTCATTATGGTTGGATATTAAAATTTTCGGCTATAATTCATCTGCTCAGCATGTTGTGAATCTAGGTCTGCATTTGAGTAATATTGCGTTGTTTTTTTATTTCCTTTCGTTGCTTAAATTACCAAAAATTTGGATTTATATCATAGTGGCGGTATTTGCATTTCACCCTGTCCAAACAGAAGTGCTCATGTGGGTCAGTAATCGAAACATATTACTTGCAACGCCATTGATGTTGGTTTCATCAATTTTGATTTTAAGAAGTAATAGTAAAATAAATTTTTTAGTTGGCAGTTTATTTTATGTTCTATCGATATTGTGTAAATCGGTAAGTGTGCTTGTGCCTTTTTTATGGATTTGCATTGAATTGTTTTTAATGAAAAGAACACTCAATTCAACACAAAAATATGCCTCCTTTCTTTTAATCATTGTTGCTGGTTTGTTTGTTAGGGTTCATGCATATTCAGAGGGTATTAAGCAAAACTTTAGCGCGGTTACATTTGACATCACTAGGATTGCGCAGTTGCCAGTCGCTATGTTCAATGCGCTTGCGCTCTATATAAAAATGTTCTTTTACCCAACTGAATATTCCATAATCTATCCGCGTTTTTCACTGACCATGAATAGTATTGTGGCCGCATTAACGGTATTTGTTTTTTCTATGTTTCTAATTTGGCGATATGTGAAAACAAAAAAATCAGAGTACATATTTTTTATATCACTAATACTTATTTTCTTAATCCCGGTGCTTCAAATTTTACCGAGATTAAGTTATGTAAATGATCGTTACATGTATATTCCGATCATAGGTTTTGTGGGGCTTTTATTAACATTGCTTCAAGATCTTTGTGAAAATTTCAAAATAATAAAACTCAAATACCTCCATTTTGTAATATGTATTTTAATTATACCTTTGCCCTTTTTTTCTTATGCCAGAAGTCAAGTTTGGTTGGGTGATCGACAGCTTTGGGAGGACACCGTTGAGAAAATTCCAACTAGCCAATTAGCTCGCGGCAATCTTGCTCTGGCCTACTATAGAGAGGGGCATTACTTAGAAGCTGTCTCACTTTTGAAGACGGTTTTTTCATTCGACACAGACGATGGCAGTGTATGTAATGCCTACAATAATTTAGCTGCAATTTATTCAAACTCAAATGCGGCAGAGCATTTCGATATAAATCGTGCCCTCGCCCTTTTAGAAGAGGGTGTTAAGCGATGTGTGAAAATAGGGGATACATTTTTATTGAGGCTAAATATGGCGCTGATGCATAAAAATCTTAGACATAATATTGAAGCTAAAAAGATACTTCTTAAATTAAAGGAAGATCTCATCGAAGCCTCGTCAATAGACCAGCGATTTCAATTAATAAGTAAACGTGTGGATGCTCTCATTAATGAACTGTCACTCTAACAAGTCTTGAGTCGAGTCTATATTCAGATTTGTGTGTGATATCCGATAAATACCTTGTGAGTACTAAGAGTCAGCAACCATGGATTCCACTTGATAGAATTGAAGACGCTGCGCGTGTTGATGCGGCATTAGTCATTCTAAGTCTTGCTTTGGGCGCATGGTTTTTCTATAAAATTTTTCTAGGCCGCCTTTCTGAAGAGCGACACCGCAATTTGAAAAGTTTGTTTTGGAATCTCGGTGGCCACACTCTTGCGGCAACTGTTTTGTTGATTTCATATTGGTATCTCGATTTTCATGCAGAGCCTGAAACTGGAGTAGACTACATCGCGGGTTATATTGGCCTTGCGGGAATGTTTTCAGCTGCCGTTGTATTCATGAAAACAGCTCGCATTTTACTTTTTGAATATTTGTTTTTGGGGCACATGAAACAAGGTGTGCCTTTACTATTAGTGAATTTCTTAAGTCTTATACTTTCAATTCTTATCGTTGGTTGGTTTGCAACTGAGATATTTGCATTTAAAGTAACTTCATTATTAGCAACATCTGCAATGTTTTCTGTAGTTATTGGCTTGGCACTACAAGATACACTGGGAAATCTTTTTGCAGGTGCTGCTTTGCAAATGGATAAACCTTACGAAATTGGTGACTGGGTAGAAATCGGCCACGATTCAATAAAATGGGTAGGGCAAGTTTACGAGGTGTCTTGGCGCGCAACAATTTTGATTGGATTTGCAGATGAATTAATCACAATTCCAAATCGTGTGGTTGCGCAGTCACAAATTTCAAACTTCGCGGCCAAAAGAAATCCCATTATTCGCGGTCACATTTTTAGAATTCCCTATAAAACGAATCTTGAAGAAGTTCGCAAATTACTTTTAGAAGCGGCTTTAAAAGTAACCGGTGTAAGAGCACATCCAGCTCCAATGGTATTGTTGCAAGAGGCTCATGATTCTTGGATGCAATGTAAACTGGTTTATTTCATTGATAATTATGGTGCTCAATATCTTATTGGTGATCAGGTCTTAACTGAAAGTATGAAAACCTTGGATGCTGCTGGAATCCAACTCGCACATCCAAGGCTTATTGTAGAACAAGATCTTAAGGGCAATCGTACGCAACACCTATAACGCCAGTGCCGGAACCTGAGTATTGACCTATCTTTACAAAATTTGCCCCTTTTTTAGCAGCGTCATCTTGCATGTCTGCTAATGCTTCTTCTGAAGTACCCTGAGCTGTCATGGTGGTTCCGCTTACGCGGCCTAATTCTTTGCATTCAGAATCAGGATTTTCACGGCTCATTTTTACTTCTCGAACATCAGGTGTGAGTGATTTAGACGAGCAACCTACAAAACTCAAAATCGCTATTACTAGAATCAGTGACTTCATCACTCGTCTCCAGAGTCGCTAGATTTTTTTGAATCGGCCTTGCGAGATTTTACATCTTGCTTACAGATATCAAGTTTGTCTTGGTATTCATCTTGGCGTTTAATAAGAATGCGTTTGTATTCGCGAAAGCGCTTAAGTCTATCTTTTAAAAACTCTTCACTAACTCCGACGACCTTATCATTTTCATCGAGACCAATTTTAAATTCTTCTTCTTTGTCAGTGACGCGATCAATGGGTTCAGTCCAGATGAGTTTACCATCGCCGCCTGTGCGTTTATCAGAAAGCTTCTTTTTGCAGTCTTTTAGATTACCGTAAAGACCATTTGAACCATATTTTGTGTTACCGTAGACGCGGTCTTCAAGACTGTAAACTTCGTATTGTAGATCGCGCAATTCTTCAGACATTAAAGTTTTACGCTGCACGACCATATTGCCATCTTTGACGCCTAATTCACGGTCACCAGATATTTTGTCTGATTTTTCAATTTTGGTATCAATTTGTTCAGCCTTATGGGGATTACTCGAGCAGGCCAAAAAATTAAGGGCAAATAACACACACATCAACATTAGAATTTTTAGTTTCATTGCTTCCTCCAAAGGATCTTTAGAATTTTCTAGATTGGCTAATAAATCTACTAAAAAGCGGAGGCGCTCATGATTATTTAATTATATTAATTTCTACATTCCCAGTTCTCTTTTGTACATACACGCTGATTTCGTCTTGGTGTCTTCGTAAAAGAAGATCTACTGTTGAATGTGCTGTTTTTAAATTTTTAATGCTGAGATCTGTCAAAAAATTAGGAAGTACCGGGTGGTAAAAGCTGATTTTGTTATTATAACTATCTACCACTAATCCAAGACAAGCCTTTAAGAGCATAAATACAGAACCTGCTGCCCAGGCCTGTGGCGAACACGCGACAGGGTAAAATGTTGGGCCTTCACCAGTGCGTTTGTCAAAACCACAGAATAATTCGGGTAGTCGATATAAATCCATGTATGTTGAAACGTCAAAAAGTGTAGTTATAAGTTTAAGTGCTTCGTCTTTTAAACCGTATCGAGAAAAACCCTCAGCGATTATAGCGTTATCATGGGGCCAGATCGAGCCATTATGGTATGACATTGGATTATAACGAATCTCTGATTTTGAAAGTGTTCTGATTCCCCAACCAGAAAACATATCATTTGAAAGAAGTGTTACTGCCGTTTTGAGAGCTTGTGGTCTTGATGCAATACCTGAAAAGAGACAATGGCCCGCATTAGAACTTTTGACTTTGCATTGTTGTTTATTTCCATCAAGAGCAATAACGAAAGTTCCAAGTTCTTCATTCCAAAATTTCTTTTGAAAATTTGTTTTTAATATATTTGCTTCGCGTATGAGTTTTTCAGATCGATCGTTAAAGCCTAATTGACTGGCGATTTTTGCTGCTTGAATTTTTGCCTCATACACATAGCCTTGTACTTCTGCTAATGCGATGGGGCCCTGGGCTAATTCACCGTTGGCGTGGGACACTGAATCGGGTGAATCTTTCCATCCTTGATTGGCTAATCCGTTTGGTGCCCGTCGTTGATATTCTATGAATCCATCGCCATCAAGGTCGCCACAAGTATCGATCCATTGAAGCCCTGCCTCTATTGAAGGCCAAAGTGCTTCAATGAAAGGGCGATCATTTGTCCAATCAAAATAATTTCCTGCTAATGTAATAAAAAGTGGTGTTGCATCTGCAGAGCCGTAATATCTTTTGAACGGAACTTCACCGGTTTCTACCATTTCGCCTTTGCGAAATTCATGGAGAATTTTCCCTGGTTCAGCATCTTGTTCAGAAATATTTTCCTTTGATTGATACTTGGCAAGATACGTCAGTACACCTCTTGCTAAATCAGGATCAATCCAAAGATATTGAAGTGCGGTAATGATTCCATCTCGCCCAAAGACAGAATTGAACCAGGGAATTCCCGCATACGGATACTCAACACCATCAATTTGTGTGAGCATGAGTTGAATGTCTGATTTTGATCGATTAAGCCAAGCATTAAAGCGTTCACTCGATGCAGTAAGACGACAGCCACTGGTCATTTTTAATTTTTTAGTCGATTCAATCTGTGAAAAAGCTGTTTGAAAACTAACTGCGGGCAACGCAGCTTCTAAAGTCTGAAGACAATTAATTGTGATGTATAGTGTGGTTATTTCTTGCGGGTTAGAATTAATAATAAATTGTGCACTTGATTCAGATATTTTAGCAGGTGCTGGATGAAAACTGAGTTTACATGTACGTCTAATTTTATCTAAACCTTCGTATTCAAATCTAACTGAACTTGAGTCAATAACGGGCTGATCCTGCGTACCATGTTGTATGCGGGGAATACCTCTGATTTCAAACATGTCTGCAAAATCTGATTTAAATTTTAGATTTATTTCTAAACTCTGTTTACTGTTCCCAAAATTTGTAATTTCTATTTGTTCATAACAGGCATCATCGGTGAGAAATTTTGATCTAAAAATATGAAAGGTCCCGCGATGTACAACTTCTCCGTTAGCTTGATTCAAATCTGGATTGCTAAGATCTGCTGTAAATAATGTATTATCACTACGAATCGTAGAGCTTAGAAATAGTGGATATTGATTTCCGATCTTTAATTCAAATTGTGAAAGATAGCGGGTTGCCTCCCTGTAAAGACCTTGTGCTCGCATGCCTATAGGCTTGAGATCTCCTGAGACATCAAAAATAGCAAAAACCTCACCGCTTTTAACTACGCGAGTTCTTGGGTCAGCAAGTGAAGATGATGCTTTTATATATATTTGGTTTTCGAGTTGGATGATATCTTCCATGGATTTATTCCAGGAAGAATTGAGTAAACCGGAGCCTCGAATTCATTTTCCGCATTGAGAATGTTCTCATAAACCCTCACATACTCGCGCGCCATTTTTTCAACTGCAAAATGTTCTTCAAAATAAAGACGGCACTTGGTTCGGTCAATTTCATTTATCTTATTCATACATTTCTCAGCGGAGCTCATATTATCAACGATGTAGCCGTTGACGCCATTCTTGATCAACTCAGGAGTAGACCCGCATCGATAAGCTAAAACAGGAGTGCCGCACGCCATGGCTTCAATAATAACAAGGCCAAATGGCTCGGGCCAATCGATGGGCGCAATCATTACAGTTGCGTTACCTAGAAATTCATTTTTTTCCGTTTCATTAATTTCACCGATGAATTCTACATGTGGTGATTTTGCAATTAAGGGTTTTATGAAATTTTCCCAATAATCCTCATCAGGGTAACCAACTTTTGCTGCGATCTTTAATTTTATTCCAGCGCGTCGAGTAATCTCAATGGCGCGATCAGGTCTTTTCTCTGGAGATATTCTTCCTAAGAAAGCTGCGTATCTTTGGGGTTTTGTATAAAGTGAATATAAATCTGTGGGAAGACCATGATGCACAGTTCCCTTCCAATTGAGCCATGGAAGGGGAATGCGTTGCGCATCTGATATAGAGACCACGGGGATTTCACTGAATTCTTGATAGAGTGGAATAAGTTGCGCAATATCAAGTCTACTATGCATGGTCGTTACTGATGGAATGTCATGTTCGCGTAGCAAAGAGTAATGAAGATAATCTAAGTGAAAATGTGCAATGTCGTATTCTGATTTTTCACGCTTAAGTTGTTCAAGCATGACTAATTGTGGAATAAGTGAACAATCATTTTTGCCTAATTGTCTTATTGCTTTTGCGCATGGTGAAACAAGTCTTGCAGCTGTAAGTGAGTCGCCACTGGCAAATAAAGTAACATCGTGACCAAGGCGTATTAATTCTTCAGTTAAATAAGATACTACACGTTCAGTGCCTCCGTAGAGTTTTGGAGGAACACTTTCAAATAATGGTGAGACTTGAGCAATTCGCATAGCGATGAGTATTTGCATAAAATATGCCTTAGTATTTTTACGGTATAAAAGTTCTGTACACGATTTTGGCGGCGTATTTGGGGCAAAAAGACTCATGAGGTGTGTCAGTTATGGGATAAAAATGGAATAAAAAAACTCGGATAGTTTGCTATCCGAGTCTTTATGTTTATGAGTATCTAAAATTATTTAGATTTAATCTGAAGATAAAATCTTTTCTTAGCAACAGGCTTTTTATCATTGCCGTTGTTAAAGAGTTGCACGTAAGCATAGTCCTTACAGCTTCCATCACCAAGATTCACCTGATCACAAGTTCCAGATGCCGTGAGCGTAAAGTTCGCAGCTTCTTGAGGTGTGTTGATGGTCATTACAAGTGGTTCAGCTTCTTCACCATCCCAACGAACAGCCCCTTGGAGTGGACCACTTCGAAAGAACACCTTTACCGTCAATGGATACTGAAATTTATAAGTATCAGTACCCTGTGGTTTTAGGCTGAGGTTATAAGAAATTTTTTCTGTCGCAACCAATGAAAGCTTAATCGGTTGTCGGCGTGAACCGAGGCTATAACCTGTAACTTCATTTTGCCCTATGAACAATGGCGCAGAAGCTGCCGGAGCATTTACGAGAGAAAAGTTTCTGCCAGCTAATGCTTTAAGAATTAATGGTTTGAGTTCACCTGGGTTTCTTACTTTTAAGCTTCCCATTTGATCAGCGAACAACATGCGATTGTACCATTCGTTGGCAGTCAATGCAGGGTGATTGCGGCTCAATCGCATTGCTTCGAGAGTTAAATCTGTCATTTTCCTAACACCCTCGCGGCCATACTGAGACATCGCAGCGTCAAGCATGTCTTTCATTGCGCCACCGTAGGCTTCGCCATCATCATGAACTTCGTTTGTTAATAAAAAACCAGTGTTATTGATGATACGTAAATCTTGGCTACCAGGAAATTCAGCGCCATTTGTAAGATCAGCAGTTACTAGTGCAGCAACAAAATCAGCCATACCTTCACTGAGTCCGCCTGTATCAGCGAGTTCTAAATTACTGCCCATCAAACGATCCATCACACCGTGACCTAACTCATGCCAAATAGTGAGATTGTCACGAGCATAGTTGGGTTGATCAGCTGAGTACGTTGTAAAGTTAATGGTATCTTCGGTGTAATAGGCGTTATCACGCATCTCAATATCAGGGTCAAACAAGAATGCATTAAATGGTCTAGTGGATAATTCAGGATCCACCATGCCATTATTTTGTAGTGATTCCATCAAAGTATTAATGGCGTAGTAAACTTGTAATTCGTCAAATCCATCATTGATGTATTCAACGGGATTATGATCAGCCAATCGACGTGCAGCTCTATTTAAAGCTTCATCAGCTGAGAAAAGAGGTTTGCCTTGAAGACCAGCTTTAGGAAACATTTCATAAACTTGCTGTCCTTGAAACGTTACAACTTGCCAATCAAAGCGCAAATGCGCCGAAGGTAGTGGTGTAAAATTCAAACCAGTAAGTTGTTTAACATCTGGGTGCAAGCTGATAGTGGCGTACTTTCCATCAAGCATGAGTCCTGAGGTGAAGTTGTTTTCTACGAGCGGAAGAGTTGCCAATACTTTTGCAGCGGCTCGCTTAACGATATCCATTGACCAATAACCTTGTGCTTGGCCTTGGGCTGTTTCAGCGAGAATGGGGTTATAGTACGGTGATAAATACCGTTTGTTTTGTAGAAGTTGATAAGGATTGCCCGAAGTGCGTGGAATATAATTTTTCACGTACTTTAATTCAGCTCGTACCCGTGGCTGAATTTCTTGAACAGTTTCAGCTTGCTCATAAAATCGATAGACTTGAGCGGGTATAGATATTTCTTTGGCTGATTGATCTGCTTGAGGATATTCCTCATAAGATTGACTGGTTACTTTATTTTGTTTTAAAGAAATTTTAATCTTATGAACACCGCGACGAGCTTTTACATTTACGAATCGAAGAAGATCGTTGTTCTCCCACATGTCATTCCATTTTAGAGATTTGATCATGGAGTCTTGCGTAAGCATCACAGTATCGGTGATAAGTTTTGTAGTATCTTGTGAAGACATTATTCTAGCTGGAGGAACAAGGTTTCTTATCGGTGCTTCAACCATGGCTTCAATTTGAATAGCATCACCAGTTTTCAGATCAGTCCAAATTCTAAGCTGACGGCCATTGATAGGAATGCCCGCTGAAGTTTGCGCGAGCATCAAAAAATTACTGTTTGCCAGTGGAGTTTTTTCTACCTGCAGAAAATCTGCTTTAGATAAATTAAAACCTGTTTTTGCGTTGATAACGCTTAAGATGTGAGCCATGTCAGACTGGCGATCTTCAAAAAGCGTCCATCGAACCCATTTGGATTCTCCTGCATAGGCAGTAAATGTGAATGCTAAAATTAAAAATGATATGAAAATATGTTTCATTGGTAACCCTCCCAGGCGGCTATAAAATGCTTTATTGGCCACGGTGTCAAAGTAAAGTTACCTGAAAAAACCTGTCAAATCCTGGGGGGAGCTACAAAGGCATACTTTTCAAGTTTGCAACCCGAAGCGGTTTGAATAATGATGATTTTTGGAGGCATCAACTGTGTTGCAAAAGATTTTTGAACGAGAAGGTTTTCATTGGCTCGATATTGTAGATCCAACACAAGAAGAGCTTGATCAGATAGCACAAAACTACTCTGTTACTGCACTAGCTATTCAAGATTGCCTTGAGCCCGAACATCTACCAAAAATTGAAAAATATGATGAATCCACTTTTATAATCGTGCGTGCATTTGGTGACAAAGCATTTGAAGACCCCACTGCCGATACGGTTCAAGATCTCACCCGTAAGGTGGCAGTATTTTATAGTCCCAAATTTTTAATTACCATTCACCGTAAAGAGATGTCTTGTCTTTCTGCTGTTAAAGAAAAATGGACTAAATCTCGTGCACACCCTAAAGACATACATCTTTATATTTTGGTCGATCTTTTAACAGAGGTGATCTGGTCATATGAACCAGCACTTGAGAAGGCTGAAAATTTTATTGATGATTTTGAAACCAAAATTTTTAAGCGCCAAGCGCAGCCTGATTTAATAGAGGAACTTTATTTTTTAAAACGAAAGATCTCGATCATTAAAAAAATGCTTAGACGCATTCTCGATGTGTCACATAAGTTAGAGTTGACGACAAAACATACCGAACAATTAATTCAAAGTTTACGTGAAGATGGAGATCGATTATTTTTCTTTAGTGATCAATTAATGGAGAGTATCGATAACCTTTTAAGCGTTAATATTTCTTTAGGCACTCAGCACACAAACGATACAGTTCGAGTACTCACATTGTTTTCAGTTTATTTCATGCCTTTGACATTTATTGTTGGAGTTTACGGAATGAATTTTAAGTATATGCCAGAACTAGAAGAAAAATGGGGCTACCCTGCAGTTCTGATTTTCATGGCGATTGTAACTCTTAGTATTTATTTTTGGTTTAGACGAAAAGGTTGGATGAAATAAACCTTTGAAAGTTCACCCATTCACATGCCCCAATTCTTTTAAAATAGCATTACCTAAAACTTCAACTTTCGTGGGGCCAAAACCATAGACTTTGATCAGCTCACTTAAATTTCTTGGATTTTTATTTGCTAGATCCACGAGTGTACGATCGCTAAATACGATAAATGCAGGTATATCATTTTCTTTTGCATACTGCCTGCGCCAATCTTTTAACACAAGTTTACGTGCTTCTGCTTGAGGACTCTGTGTCTCATGGTTTGGTTTTTTTGCAGATTTCTTTTTAGAAATTTTCTGAGTACTTGTGGCGTGCACTTCGTTTTGTTTGGGGCGATCAACTACCATTGGTGATTGTGGAGCGCATACATCACAGTGACCACACTCATTAATACGTTCTGAATCTTTAAAATAGGTAAGAATTCCTGCGTGACGGCATTCACCACCTTCAGCAAAAAGTGTTATCGCATTGAGTGAATCCCATCGGCGTTCAATAACAGAGGGGCTCGCTTTAGATTGCTGAATAAAGAACGATTGAAGCCCTTTATCTTTTTTTGAATAAAGTAAAAGACAACGTGATTCTATACCGTCTCGGCCAGCTCTTCCCATTTCTTGGTAAAAAGATTCAATATTTGCTGGCATTTGAAAATGCACAACAAGTCTCACGTCAGGATAATCAATTCCCATTCCAAAGGCATTGGTCGCAGCGAGAATTCTTAAATCATGATTATCAAGTTTTTCTTGAATTGTGTTTCGAGTCTCAGCATCAAGACCAGCATGATAATAACCCACACCTTTGAAATCACTACTAAGCATTGCCGCTAAATCTTGAGTTAATTGGCGCGTACCACAATATATAAGTACACGACCAACAGGAGTTTTCTTTAAGGCATTTTTTAAGAACTGAAATTTATAATCATCGCCTGTACAGGTCTCAACCTGGTAAAAAAGATTGGGCCTATAAAAACCATGAACATGTTTATCGGGGTTTCTCATTTCGAGTTGTCGCCCAACGTCTTTAAGAACTGTTGGAGTCGCAGTTGCAGTAAGTGCTAAGAGCGGTACATCAGGGCGAATTTGTCTAAGTAATTTAAGTTTATGATAGTCTTCTCTAAAGTCAGGCCCCCATTGAGAAACACAATGGGCTTCATCAATTGCAAAGAGAACAATGTTTTGTGTTTTAATCCACTCAGCAAAGCCGGGGTTTTGTACACGCTCGGGTGAAAGATAAAGCACATAGGGCCCTGCTTTTTTAATTGCATTGAAAACTTCACGTTTATCGTCGAGATCTTGACTTGAATGTAGACAGCCTGAATTTATCCCTATTTTTTTCAAAAGCCTGACTTGATCTTTCATGAGTGCAATAAGTGGTGAGATAACAACCACGAGCCCATTTAGTTCAATGGCGGGAAGTTGATAACAAAGAGATTTGCCACCACCGGTGGGCATTACCGCCAATGCGTCTTTTTTTGAAAGCACTGATTTTATAATGTCGAGTTGACCTTTTCGAAAAGATTGAAGTCCAAATCGGTTTTGAAGTAATTCATAAAGATGTGCGTCTTTGGTAGTCAATCGCTGCTCCAGTTGAAGATATTTTACATTCGAATTGGTCGATAATGCAATCAGGTCAAGCTTAAGGTTTCACACACTCTTCTGGGTAAGGAGATACGTAAGGTTTTAAGAGTGGAATTCCAAAATTAGCATAAAGATCATTTAAGGTGGCATCTTCATTCTCTAAAGTTTTATCTAAGTTCTTTTTATCAATTTTATAAACAACTGCTCCACCCGCAACAAGGCCACCTGTGACGCTCATAACGAGCCCTTTTGCTCCCCACAATTTTTTTAAATGTCTGAGAACTGCTATACCAATTTTTGTACCTTCTGTGGCTCCGGTAAAATACAAAGCGGTTTTTGTAACAATAGAAATTTCACCAAGCATTGCACCCCACATGAGAGTGCGCAAAAATTGCATTTTTAATTTATCGTTTTGGCCAAAACAATCATCCAGTGCCACAGTAAACCAGATGTTCTCTTGCATCTCAGGCAATGCACCTTTTTTAAGATGTTTAAACGGTGATTCTGAGGCTTCATGTGCTGCAATCATTCCTACGTGAATAGCGTGAGAGAGTTTGTCGAAGTTTCGGCATAAGAGCATGGCATCTTCGTAAATCATGACGTCTCTTGGACAACTTGGTTTTAAAGCCAGAGTCGCAAAAGCGTTATTCGTAATTAAACTGAATGTAATGAGAATTAAGAGAAATTTCATCGATATCCCCCTGCATTAGGAGTTATTGATATGCCGTGTTAAAGATTTTTTGGCAAGAAAAAAGGGCGACCTCGTTAAGAGATCGCCCCCAAGTAATGTCTCAATTATTGAATCAGTGTCTTTACAGCGTCATACGCGTTTATAGTACCAAACCCAAATGTGTTATTTGGAATCTTATCACCCGTAACACCGCCACATGTTTCTGTTGAAGTCTTGGGTGTTGCAGTTTTGCGAATCACATTGCTTGTGGCGGTTGTGTTTCCAATGAGAGCGGGTTTTGCTGACCACATAAGGGCTACGAGTCCCACAACATGTGGACCTGCCATGGATGTTCCATCCCATGTGGCGCCTGAATAACTACTTCCAGGAATAGCAGAAACAATTCCTACTCCAGGAGCTGTAATATCAGGACCAATGCCACCATCAAATTTTGATGGACCACGACTTGAGAAATAAGCGATGCGACCATTTCTGTGGTTATGTGCACCCACTGCAAGTGTGGCCAATGTGAAATGCGCCGGAGGAGCAGCAATGGTTGAACAACCAGAGCCTTCGTTTCCAGCAGAAACTACAACCATTAAACCTGCAACGTTTAGAGCTTCAACAACAGGAAGCATTTCTCCACCTTCACAACCTTCATCGGGAGGACATCCCCATGAATTGTTAATCACGTGAGGAGCTTTTGCAGGAGCACCATCAGTAAATGGGTTTCCACCTTGTGGATACGGAGCTAAGAAATATTGAAAACATTCAATGTACGTTGTGGGTCGGCCAACTCCGCGCTCCATATTGCGACAGCCCATCCATTGTGCGCCTGGTGCCATCCCGATTTTACGAGTGGCTCCGTCATCACCGACGATGGTTCCGACAGTGTGAGTTCCGTGTCCGTGGTCATCACAGGGAGCTTTGCTGTTAAATCCACAGGGATTTGTTCCGGCGGCGAGTGGTTTATGAATGGCATCATGCCAGTTGTAATTATGATTTACGCCGTTAGGTGAGAAACCACGATAGTGTGTTTTCAAAGCCGGGTGATCCCACTGAATACCGGTGTCTTGACCTGCGATGACTATATTTTTTCCGGTGATTCCCAGTTCTTGCCAAACTCTTTCTGCACCAGTGCTTACGATGTTGCCTTCAGTAACAGCGGTTAAACTTTCGGATTTACGTTGAGCGAATTTATTGAAAATATCATTTGAAGGCATAAATTTATTTTTGATTGCAGGGTTGTTGATAATCTTTCCAACATCTGCGCGTCCTGTTAATTCAGAAACGAGTTCAGGTGTAGCTGATTCAAGTGCTATCATGTTGAGAATGTAGAACTGCTGATACTCAAAACCTCTTTTTGCAAGTAGCGAAACGAGCTCTCTTTGACTTTCCATGGCCGTCTTACGAAGTGCATCATAAACTTGTTGGCCACGCACTTCTTTGGGCGCATTGAGGTTTACAAAGCTCAGATCGGCTTGCTGTTTCAATATGACCAAAACTGGGAATTCACCCATTGTATTGAGCATTTGACTTTTGATAGATACGCCAATCTTCTGCGCCATCTGTGGCGGAGTCGATGCTTGAAGCGTGAAGCTAAAAAATAGAGTTGCTATAAGAATTACGAAAGACTTAGTCAATCCTTGTGTCATTGCCTTCCCCCCATGAAAGGTTTAATTATTCCAATATTAAACTAGCCTTTGGTGGGGGATGACAAGGGTATAATGTAATTATTACTATTATTTACCCGCCTGACGTTCAGTTTTCTGCGTGTGGCCATTAGCTGATTTATCGTTTGATCCATGTTCATCGTGAAATTGCTCAGCTTCAGTTGAGTGAGACAATGCTGATGTAGAAGCTTGTCCGCTCGTGATGGTCATGAGCACCTGATCGAAATAACCAGTGCCTACTTCGCGTTGATGGCGTGTTGCCGTGTAGCCGAGTTTTTCACTGGCGAATTCTTTATTCTGAAGTCGTACATAAGCGGGCATTCCCTCTTCTTTGTACTGACGAGCAAGATCAAATGTTTCCATGTTAATCAAATGCCAACCGGCTAATGTAATGAACTGAAATTTATATCCCATTTGACCTAATTCTTTTTGGAACGTTTTGATTGTCGCAGCATCAAGATTGCGCTCCCAGTTAAAAGAAGGTGAGCAGTTATAGGCTAAAAGTTTTCCAGGAAATTGTTTATGAATTACTTTTGCGAACTCTCGAGCTTCTTCAATATCGGGCTTTGAAGTTTCAAACCACAAGAGATCAGCATACGGAGCGTAGGCAAGACCGCGAGCGATGGTGGTTTCAATTCCAGCCTTTACGTAAAAATATCCTTCGGGCGTTCTTTCGCCGGTTAAGAAGGGGCGATCTGCGGGGTCGATGTCAGAAGTTAAAAGCGTTGCACCTAAAGCATCAGTGCGAGCAATGATAACAGAGGGTACATCGAGTACATCTGAAGCTAAGCGCGCAGCATTGAGTGTGCGAATGAATGAGGATGTGGGAACCAAAACTTTTCCACCTAAATGCCCGCATTTTTTCTCAGAAGCTAGTTGATCTTCAAAGTGAACGCCAGAAGCTCCGGCTTCAATCATGGATTTCATCAATTCAAACGCATGAAGTGGCCCACCAAAACCTGCTTCGGCATCAGCTACGATGGGAGCATACCAGTAGGTGCCAGATTTACCTTCGGCTCGGTTGATTTGATCAGCACGCATAAGAGCGTTGTTTAATCTTTTCACCAGTTGCGGAACACTGTTTGACGGATACAAACTTTGATCAGGATATGTTTGACCAGACATGTTTGCATCGGCGGCTACTTGCCAACCGCTCATGTAAATGGCTTGGAGTCCGGCTTTCACGACCTGTACAGCCTGAGCTCCGGTGAGACAACCTAATGTTGGAACATAAGCTTCTTTATGTAGGAGTTCCCAGAGCCTTTCAGCACCAAGTTCAGCAATTGTGTATTCTACTTTTATCGACGCCTGAAGTTTTAAGACTTCCTCTGCGGTGTAGGGTCTTTTAATCCCCTTCCAGCGCGGATCAACATCCCACAGTTTTTGTAGCTCCTGAGCTTGCTGAGAATTTGTTTCCGTCTTCATTTTTGCTACTCCTGTTTCAAGGTTGATAATCGAATTCTTAATTTAAATATTTATATGCGGGAATTGTCAAAAACTCTGCGAAGGTTGGGTTCAAAACCAGACCATCTATAATTTCGACTGTTTCTCTAAAGCGACCCTGATCAATTCCGCCGAGTTTTTCTAACTCTTCATGACGCAAAGTTTGATAAAGAGCTGGTGTAATAGTGCGCCCATCATCAAGTTTGGCTTCATTTTTAATCCATTGCCAAAGTTCACTGCGTGAAATCTCAGCAGTTGCCGCATCTTCCATAAGATTAAAAATACCTACCGCTCCAACGCCTCTAAGCCACGATTCGATATATTGAAGTGCGACGCTGATATTATTTCGCAAGCCACCTTCGGTGATTTTTGCACCCGGAATATTAAAATCAATGATCTCAGGGCCTTTGATGTGAACTTCATCGCGCTGGCGTGTTTTTTGATTTGGTTTGTCTTTAAGTACATTATCAAAAATCTGTTGCGCAACGGGCACAAGGTCTGGGTGAGCTACCCATGTTCCGTCAAACCCATCAGTAGCTTCGCGAAGTTTATCTTCACGTACTTTACTCATTGCTATTTCGTTGATCTGAGGGTCTTTGCGGCTGGGAATAAAAGCTGCCATACCACCAATGGCATGAGCCCCACGTTTATGACAAGTTTTTACGAGGAGTTCAGTATAGGCGCGCATAAAAGGTGCGGTCATTGTGATTTGTGCACGATCAGGAAATATAATTTCTTTGTTTCTTCTGAATTTTTTAATAGCGCTAAAAATATAGTCCCAACGACCTGCATTTAGCCCGGCCATGTGATCGCGCAATTCAAAGAGAATTTCTTCCATTTCATATGCCGCTAATATTGTTTCGATTAAAACAGTGGCGCGAATGCTGCCCCGTGAAACTCTTAAAGTGTCTTGTGCAAAATTAAAAATATCATTCCAGAGACGTGCTTCAAGATGGCTTTCCATTTTAGGAAGATAAAAGTAAGGGCCTGAGCCACGTTTGAGAAGTTCTTGTGCATTGTGGAAAAAATAAAGGCCAAAATCTAAAAGGCTTGCCGAGATGGGTTTTCCATCGATGAGAATATTGTTCTCAAGGAGATGCCACCCCCGTGGGCGAACAAGGAGTGTCGCGATTTTGTCGTTGAGCTTATAAGATTTTCCTTCAGGACTTTGAAAACTCAGAGTTCTCCTTACGGCTGCTTTTAAATTTAATTGTCCGTCGATTATATTTGCCCACGTAGGTGAGCAGGAGTCTTCAAGATCGGCCATGAAAATTTTTGCACCCGAATTAAGAGCGTTGATCATCATCTTACGCTCTACAGGCCCTGTGATTTCAACACGGCGATCTTCAAGATCTGCGGGTGTCGTTGCTACTCTCCATTGACCTTTTCTGATTTCTTGAGTTGATGTTAAGAATGTCGGAAGCTCCCCTTTATCGAGGCGAAGCTGACGATCAATGCGTGAACGTAAAAGTTCGTCACGAACTGGATTAAATTTGCGGTGAAGTTGAGCGATAAAATCAATGGCGTCAGAAGAAAAAATTTCCTGGTACTCAGGATTCATGTTTCCAAGAATCTCAATATCATCACTTGCTACAACACCGACCATTAACCCCTCCTCTAATACCGTTGTGGATGATAGAGGTTACTTAAGCACACTTGCAAATGAAAACAGTGTTTGTTGCGCCATGTTATCCCCAGCTTATTGTTTGTACTTTATCAAAGTCGGTTTCCAGTAGATTATCGCGACATGAAAATCATCTCTTGGAATGTTAATGGAATTCGCTCCGTAGCGAATAAAGGACTTTTGAATTGGCTTTCAGAAGAATCGCCCGATATTTTATGCGTGCAAGAAATTAAAGCTGAGCAAGCAGTACTGGATCCGATTCTAATTACCCCTTATGAATATAACTCGTATTGGTTTTCAGCTCAGAAAAAAGGCTATAGCGGGGTTGCGATTTACAGCAAAGAAAAACCAATTGATGTTTCTTATGGCATTGGTGATGCGCGTTTTGATTCAGAGGGGCGCACTATTACAGCTGAGTTCAAAAAAATAATAGTTATCAATTCTTACTTTCCTAATAGTCAGCGCGATCATGCACGATTGGGTTACAAAATAGAATATTGTGATAAATTTCTGCAGTACGTAGAGAAGTTGCGTAAATCAGGAAAGGGTCTTGTAATGTGTGGTGATTATAATATCGCACATAAAGAAATCGATCTTAAGAATCCAAAAACTAATATGAACAATGCAGGTTTTTTACCCGAAGAACGCTCGTGGATGGATAAGTTCGTGGCCAGCGGCTATGTCGATACTTTTCGTGAGTTTTGTAAAGAGGGCAATCAATACACGTGGTGGAGTTATCGCCCCGGTGTACGGGAGAAGAATATTGGTTGGCGGTTGGATTATCATTTTGTAAATAGTGAGTTCATGCCCAAGGTGAAAAACAGTTACATTCAATGTGAAACAATGGGAAGTGATCATTGTCCAGTCGTGATTGAGCTTGGAATTTAGATTTCAACTGCAGTCTCTCGTCTAGTTTTTAATTTCACGTGTGTGTAGCGAAGCATATCCTTTAGAAATTTCTATGAGTTACCGAATTAATAATCTGGAAGTAGTGAAGATATCAATTAGATACTCGACCAGGAGGACATCATGTTCTTGAGACTAGTAGTATTTGCTTTGCTACTAAATACACCCTCAGTTGTGCTTGCTACATCATCATCTGAAAGATGGTCGTTGGCATTATTCGGTGGTATCGTAACTGATAAGCAAGATGATCTTAATTCATTAATTACTAGGGCCAACACTCGTGTGGGTGGAATCAGCACTCCACAATTCACAAATGCCTACGAAATTGGTGCGTACATTCAACGTCGCATAACGGGTAGCATCGTGGCCATTCAAGTTCGTCCAGGATATTTTTTCAATTCAACTACTGGTACTGGTGGATCAGGCTCAGCCGCGGGTACATATTCTTACAAAGTAAACGGATATTCAGTCATGCCACTTATCAAGCTCTATGTTTTAGAAAGTAAAACTGTAAAACTTTTTATTCAGAGTGGTATCGGATGGGGCACACTTGCTGGTGAGATCCAAGAAGCTGGTGCAACATCTAAGTTCAGCGGTAATAATTTTGGTTTTCAAGGTGGCGTGGGTGTTGACTGGTGTTTTGGTTCAAAGAGCCAACATTGCCTTATCACTGAGGGCAACATGCGCTACATGTCTATTGAACGAAATATGGTTTCTGAAACCTCAGGAACATTTGGTTCAAATAGCGTGTCACAAACAGCTAGAGGTAAAGAGTTAGAGATCGATAGCCACGATTTAGCCACTACGATGTCTGGCATACAAGCCATCGTTGGTTATAAATTCGCGTTTTAAAGCACAAGCCGACTGCACAAAAAGAATTTCAAAAAGCCATCTCAATGACTGAGCTGGCTTTTTTATTTTAATTTTAAAATATTTTTATAAAGAACGACGTCAAAACCCCCAACAAAAATATCATTTACTTGAAGACACGGGGCTCGCAGGGTACCTGATCGGCCAATAATAATTTTCAAAATTTCTTCATCTGTGGGTGTATCTTTTTTAATATCATAGGAAATAACTTTCTTGCCCATCACGCCAAAAACTTTTGACGATTTTTTTGCAAGTTTAAGAGCGTCGCGCGCAGAAATCGGATTTTTCCGCACGTCGACACTCTCATAAGATACATCATGTTGACCCAGGAAACTCCTAGGTTTAGCGCAACCGCTTCAGGCTCGCTCGAAAAAAGTAATCTTCATAACTGACAATATTAATATTTTATGAGGCATGGCAATCACAAATTTACTGATCTAAATCATCGGGGGAGAACTCAAAACCCTTCCATTGCACTAGAGGTGTGGCCGTGTCAGATACTTTGATATTAAATCCCGCATAACTATAAACAGTGCTAAAGCCGCTAAATACGTCTGGTTCAGTTCGGGTTTGATGAACAAGTGCAGCTGGTATGGTAGCGTGCGTATTGATGTTTACAGTTCCACCGGGCTTTACCAAAAACTTCACATCACTGATATGGTTGCCATCAGCGTTTATATAATCCCCAGTTAATTTTATCCCATCAACAGATCGAATTGGATACTGAGGGCCTGATGGCGGCAGCAAATAGTTGGCTCCCTTAGGCATGTTGGTTCTTCTTTCGAAAACCTGCCCTGTTCCTTGTCTTGTGTTTCTAAAAACAAAACCAACAGCATAATCTAGAGTGTTTTTAATTTGGTATGAGTCAAGCATAAAGCTATTTTGCGGATCTACAGCGACGTTGCTATCCACAGCAGGAGATCTAGTAATTTCAAGTGTAGGGTGGCGATCAAATAAAATATTAATTGGAAACTGGCGAGTAGCAGTCGAGCCGGTTATATTTGCAAACACTACTTCAAGTCGACATGTGAGTTTTTTGGGAAGCACGTTTAATCCGGGAAAATCTTCTTCTGCTATACGAAAACTAAAAGGATGGTCTGTTTCGTTGAGATTTTTACCTTCGATAACTTTCGGGCCACAGTGAAGGCGCTGTGATTGAACTTTTGTTTCGTCATTGTTTTGACTGGTGAAGTTTATTTGGGGGCCGAATTGTGGGTCATCTCTTTTAAGATTAATAATTTCAGAATTTAGTCCATCTAGCGAAACATCAAGTGAGCTTGCATTAATATTGGGGCCTTTATCAAGAATGGGATTTTGTTTTTTAGCACAACCAGAAGCGAGCAGGGATGTGGCGATAACCAGTGATAGTAAAATTTTATAAAACATTTTTACCTCCAAAGTAATATGCTCATTGATGTAAAAAAAGCATCAAATGTGCGGGTTTTGAAGATACTCGATGCAAGTTTTTTAGTTAGCGAATGGGCTAATACGTGATCGTGGGCAATTGTGTCCGATTAGCGGATGTTTTTTTCTAAAAATTCCAAAGAGCGGACGCCGAACCAACTGTAGGCTTCGCCGTCAATAATGGCTGAGGGGTTGGGGAGGCTTGATAAGTCGTCTTGTTTTTTTGCAAAAGGAAATGGTTCTGTAGAGCAGAGGAGTAGAGTTTTAAGGGGGTTGTAGTCTTCAAGTTTTATTTCAGGGTAGGCCGTTGAAAAATCAATCATATGCCCGGCTAAACCTAAACGTTCAAAAACTGATCCGATGAAGGTTTGCTTTGATACCGCCATCCACGGATTTTTCCAAATCAGATAAATGAATTTTGCGTCATCAATTGTGGGAGATTTAAGCCATTTCATAATTCCCGGAATTTCTTCAAGAGTTCTTGGCTTTGGTTTATGTGTTGAGATTTTTTTCCAGCGATCGGCTATATCTTCAAGTTTTTTATTTTTAAATTTATCGGCCATCATTCGACAATCCCGCTCTACATCACTGACAGATTTAATATGGGTGACGATATAAGGAAGTGGTGATTCATCAGCCATGGCTTTAGGGTTTTCTTCTTGATCAAGTAACAAAAGATCAGCGCCTAGTTCTTTAACTTTGTCCCACTTAATATCTTTTGTTCCACCAACAGCAGGAATTTTTGAAACCTCTGGTTTTGGATGAATACAAAAACGCGTGCGTCCTACAACATCAACACCCGCTGCAATAAGAGTTTCAGTCCAAGACGGAATCATCGAGATCACTTTCATATTTGGAATTTAACGTGGCTTACGGTGAAGCACAAGAAGAACACAAAGTGCAAAGCCTCTTGGCGCTCTAGTTTTTTGGAGATTATCTGATATGAAAAGTAACGGTTGTTTTTCATATCTAACTGCTATTGTAGTTTCTTAAACTTCTCAGTCGCTTCAATCAGCGCATTAATAATCCCCGGTTCATCGGCGGCGTGGCCTGCGTCGTGAATAATTTTAAACTCAGCTTCGGGCCAAGCTTTGTGTAGATCCCACGCATTTTTAATGGGGCAGACCACATCGTATCTGCCGTGAACAATCACCGTTGGAATATTTCTAATTTTATCCACATCATCTACAAGCTGATTTTCATTTTTAAACCAACAATTATTTATAAAGTAATGACACTCAATGCGAGCGATCGATACGGCCATGTGCTCTTCACCAAAAGAGGCAATGACTTGAGGATCAGGTAATAATTTAATTGTTGATCCTTCCCATACACTCCAGGCACGTGCAGCTTCAACGCGTACTTTTTCATCGGAGCTTGTAAGCCTCCGATAATAAGCTTTCACCATTTCGTGGCGCTCATCAGGGGCAATGGGTTTAATATAATCTTCCCAAAGATCAGGAAAAATTAAATCGCAACCTTTTTGATAAAACCAATTGATCTCTTCAGGTCTGCAAAGAAAAATTCCTCGCAAAACTAAACCACTTACAGATTGTGGATGGGTTTGTGCATAAGCAAGTGCAAGTGTGCTGCCCCATGAGCCACCGAATACAACCCACTTTGAAATGCCAAGTTGGTTTCGAATTTTTTCGATGTCATCAACTAAATGCCATGTGGTGTTTTCTTCTAAAGACGCATGAGGAGTACTTTTGCCAGCACCACGTTGGTCAAAAAGTACAATGCGGTAATGTTTTGGGTCAAAAAATCTGCGGTGTTTTTTTGATAATCCTGCGCCGGGGCCGCCGTGCAAAAATAAAACTGGTTGTCCCTCAGGGTTTCCTACTTCTTCAATATAAAGCTCATGGAGTGGTGAAACTTTGAGCCGTTGGGTTTTATAGGGTTCAACTTCGGGAAATAAATCGCGCATAAGTTCTCCTTTAACGCGTGTCGACATAAAGCTCGGTCTTATCTTTGCAACGCCGCAGATTTTGATGTACGCTTTTTTTCGGAATCAATCAATAACCGTGTCACTTGCTCAAAAATATTTGAGTCAAGTTACATGTTGGAGGAATCATCTTATGTCATTTGCACTGTTTACTTACGGTGGTTTAATTTTCTTACTCAGGTGGATTCACTTTTTAGCGGCCTTCACTTGGATCGGAATGCTTTATTATTTTAACTTTGTTCAGGGTCCGTATTTTGGCGAAGCGGATGCTTCAAGTAAATCCAATGCGATTCAAAAATTATTACCTCGCGCTCTTTGGTGGTTTCGTTGGGGTGCAATGTTCACCATGATTTCTGGCGTTCTTCTTTTTGGAATGAACGGAAATTTTGATATGCACAATCCACAAGCACTTTTAATTTCAATCGGTATGCTTATAGCGCTTGTGATGTGGTTTAACGTTTGGTTTGTCATCTGGCCTGCGCAAAAAGTTGTTATACAATCAGCAACTCAAGCAGCATCAGGTGGGCAGCCACTTCCTGAAGCAGCAGCACGTGGTGCTCGCGCATTAGTAGCCTCACGTACTAACGTACTTTTCTCAGTACCAATGTTGTTTTTTATGGGATCCGCATCACATTTAGGCGTGCAGATTTCAGCGACCGCTAACACTGGTATGTTGATGGGTGTGCTCACTTTGATCATCGGAGCACTTGAATTTAATGCGCTTAAAGGAAAGCTTGGTCCTTTGACTACCGTAAAGGGTGTTATCCACTGTGGCCTTGCACTCACAGTGGTTATGTATTTGATTGTAGAAGTATTAACTAAATAACGATGATGTAAAAACGGCATCTTCGGGTGCCGTTTTTTGTTTCACTCTCCAGTGCTCTTCTAAGTCATCGAACCAAAACATTTTTTATTTGGCATGCTCAAATCACATACACTCCGCAGATTTATTACATATTGTTCATATGTGGATTTGCCTTTATTATCCAGCCCATGAAAACAAAAACATTTGCTATAACCCTTGTGGTTCCCATGTTGTTAGCTGCTTGCGGCGATGGTCAAAAAGGACACAAAAGTACGTCCAATGACAAAGTTTCAGTTAATAATACTGAGAAGGCGATCGATCTTAGTAAACCTCAAAGAGAGTGTACTGAAAAAGAATTTGATCGTTTTGAATTTAAAGGTACTAAAATTGAAATTGGTCAAGTCCCTGCGGGCAAATATGAATTTCGCAGTGGAGAAGTATACATTCATGCTTCGAATGGTCAGCAATCTGTAGAGGCTTTAGCAACTGATTCAGTAGACGCATCGTCTCCAGAATTGTTTTCAAACACACGGCTTGAATGTGCACGCTCCAAAAACATCACACCTGATCTTGAACTTTTAGTAACAAGTTTTCCAACAACTATGTGGCGTAAAATTGAGGCTGATGGAAAAAACGTTAACCTTTTGGGTGCTCGTTACATAAATGTGGTAATTGGCAAAACAGGTGTTGAACAAACGTATTTGGTAAAACCTGCATACAATGCCACTACTGGGTTTCCGGATGCATTGAAATTCAAACCCAGCCAATTTGATGGTGTTGTAATTTATAAAAATCAAGATGGAAGCTTAGATTTAGTAAAACTCATTACCAATAGCGTAAATGGTTTAACTACCACTTCTATTAGTGTCGCAAGATATGCTCCTATTGTAGATGCTCCTAAAGTCAAAGAAGATGAGAATTTTTCTGATTCCCCTGAGTCATTAGCACGCAGTTCATAAATATTTATCTTGCCAGGAGAGTGGCTCTAGCCTTTCTTCTTAAGACCTAAGTCGCCAAATAAAATCTGGACTCTCTAAGATATTTCTTCACTGTCAAACTAGTAAGATGCGAAACTTCATAAAAACGCTTCTTATCTTATCGGGAGTATTTCTTGTTACTTCTTGCGGCCCTCATGAAAGTTTTAGCGTTAAAAGTCTCCTTAACGAGCCCGATGCTGATACGCCACCAAGTACAGGTAATGAGGGTCTTACCTCTGCACTTAAAATTTGCTCAAAATTAAGTTTTTCAAATGTTAAGTGGCCATCTTCATTAACAGCCTCAGATCGCGACGCATTAATGTTAGCTCTTAATCTCTCTGGCAGTTTTGAAGGCAGTGCAGGTTGGGGGAATATCACAAACAATTTTGATGGCACGGGCTTAAGCCTCGGTCTACTCAATCAAACATTGGGTACTGGCTCACTTCAGCCGCTACTTATCGAAATGCGAAATAATAATTATACAAAAATGGAAAGTGTCTTTGGGAGTAAGCGGTTTCAAAGTGTGCTTGATATGTTAGCGCTTTGGGAAAAAAATAAAATTTTAACGCTTGAAGATTTTGAAACCTCGAATCGATTCGATATTGGTTTTGATACTTTAATTAAAGCGGCATCTCGTAATTCTGATTCTATAAATTGGGCAAAGGCCAATCTGTATCAAAGTAATGGGCGCTTCATACCGGAGTGGTCAAAGGAACTCACAGCTTTGGCAAAATTACCCGAGTATATCTCGATTCAAATAAAAGCAACACTGCCCATGCATACAAGATCACTTGATTACGAAAAACGCATTGGTGTTAGAGAGCTGCGTGCCTATCTCATGATGTTTGATGTGACAGTACAAAATGGGAGCATTCCCTCTACTGATTGGGCAGATTTTGCCACATATTTAAAAGCCAGCCCGAAGGCAACTGCCACTGAGCGATTAGATAAGATTCTTGAACTACGTCTTCGCCACGTGCGTACTGAGTATGTCAGTGACGTCAAAGCGCGCAAGCAGGCCATTATAAACGGTCGCGGTATAGTGCATGGCACTTCACGTAAGCTTGAAACTGAATACTGCTACTCTGGATCACTGAGTTATCGTTGATAATTTCTGATTGTTATGTCATTGATTGTTTCTAAATTAGATAATTTCTGATCAAAATCTTGAATTATAAGGAATTACAATGGCACAGGAATTTGCGTATACAATGAAGGGTTTGGGTAAGGTATATCCCCCCAACAAACAAGTCCTTAAAGATATTTTTCTCTCATTTTATCATGGTGCCAAAATCGGTGTTCTTGGCCTTAACGGCTCAGGTAAAAGTTCGCTGCTTAAAATTATGGCCGGCATGGATAAAGAATTCGTTGGTGAAGCATTTCCTGGTAAAAACATACGCGTTGGATTTCTTCCGCAAGAACCAAAGCTTGATGAATCAAAAACTGTAAAAGAAAATGTTCAAGAGGGTATGGGTGAAGTTGTTGCTTTGCTGCGACGCTTTGATGAGATCAATGCTAAGTTTGCAGAAGAGATGCCTCCTGAAAAAATGGAAAAACTTTTAGAGGAGCAAGCTCGCGTTCAAGAAAAACTCGATCATCTTAATGCTTGGGAATTAGACCGCACTTTAGAGGTCGCTATGGATGCACTTCGTTGCCCCCCTGGTGAAAGTGCAGTTACAAATCTTTCTGGTGGTGAGCGTCGCCGTGTGGCTATGTGCAAATTACTACTTGAAGCTCCTGAATTATTATTACTTGATGAGCCGACAAACCATCTAGATGCTGAATCAGTATCTTGGCTTGAGAATCATCTCAGAGATTACAAGGGTGCGGTAATCGCAGTTACCCATGATCGTTATTTTTTAGATAATATTGCAGGCTGGATCTTAGAACTTGATCGTGGAACAGGAATTCCTTGGAAGGGAAATTACTCTTCTTGGCTTGAGCAAAAACAAGCACGTTTGGCCGGAGAAGAAAAAACTGAAAGTAAGCGTCAACGTACTTTATCAAAAGAGCTTGAATGGATTCGAATGAGTCCACGTGCTCGTCAAAGTAAGAGTAAGGCTCGTATTTCTGCATATGAAAATCTATTGGCAGAAGAACAAAAAACTAAAATGGAAGATGTAGAGATACAAATTCCACCTGGGCCACGTTTGGGTGATGTGGTTATTAAGCTTGAGAGCGTTTCCAAAGCTTACGGAGATAAATTATTAGTTGATAATGCAAGTTTCTCAATTCCTCCAGGAGCAATTGTTGGGATCATTGGCCCCAATGGTGCTGGTAAAACAACTTTATTTCGCATGATCACGGGTCAAGAAAAACCTGATAAAGGAAATGTCGTTGTAGGAAGTACTGTGAAGCTTGGTTATGTTGATCAATCACGCGCATCACTTGATGATAAAAAAACAATTTATGAAGAAATCTCAGGCGGTGCTGAGCAAATATTAATTGGTAAGCGTGAACTCCCGGCGCGTCAGTATGTTTCTTGGTTTAACTTTTCAGGTACAGATCAGCAAAAGCGAGTGGGTGTACTTTCTGGTGGTGAGCGCAATCGTGTTCATTTGGCAAAAATGCTAAAAGAGAGTGCCAACGTATTACTCCTCGACGAACCAACAAACGACCTTGATGTAAATACTCTTCGTGCGCTTGAAGATGCGCTCTTGAATTTTTCAGGCTGCACCTTGGTAATCAGCCATGATCGCTGGTTTTTAGATCGTATTGCGACTCACATATTAGCCTTTGAAGATGAAAGTCGCGTGGTCTTTAACGAGGGTAATTATCAAGATTACGAAGAAGACTTAAAAAAGCGATTGGGAGTCGAAACCCTCACACCTCATCGAATTCGTTATAAGAAATTAAAACAGTAGGCATATTTTATATCTCGTCTTTAGTCGGTGTCAGATGATTGGCTTTAGCATTGCCTTTCATAGCCGAAAAGAAAGGTATGAAGGATGCGAAGAGTTTTGCTGAAATTCTAGACTCGCTGATTAAGCCCACTGAAAGCCAACTTGATAATTCATTGGGTTTTTCAAAATCATATACACTCAATGCTAAGACTGAGCTTCAAGCTGATTTTCTAAGTCGCCTTGTTTTTGGTAACGACCAGTTTAAAGTGACACTTGATAAATCGGTAATGCATAACGTAAAAGTTAAATATAAAACTGAAAATAAAAAAGTAAATGCACAAAAATTATTTGATTTTGTGACGCCGGTTTCAGCGCCTACTTTCAAACTCGCACCAACTTCAAATAAAGTTGAGACTCCAAAGTCACGAGTGAAACGAAAACTTACATTTGATCAATTAAATGCGCTTAAGGTTTTTTTAAAATTTGGTGAATCAAAAATAGATGAGTATTCAACAACTGAAGAAATCAAGAGTGCGTATCGCAGGCTTGCAAGAAAATATCATCCTGATGCTCGCGTTAATGTGAGTGATATAAAATTAAATAACGCTGAAGCATTTAAGTTGATTTCTGCCGCATATAAAAAATTAATTTGATCCGATTTGAGAACCCAATTTAATAAAACTTTCACGATTTTGTTTTGATTGCTCAATAATGTCCCCGTCGGGTTTCCAACGGCCAGGTTCTCCCATGAGAATTACAGTTGATGCCCCGAAGAGAAAATATCCTTTTTCATCGCCTCGTTTGTAGGGTTGATCACTTGGATGTGTTTGAATAATTTTACCAACGGCCATGGCCCCTACTTCTATGTAGGCGAGTTTGCCGAAGTTGGTAGTTTCTAAAATACTAATGTGCCGTTCATTTGTGCAAAAAATATCACTTTTATATTTTAATGCTAAGGGATTAACAGAGTGTAAAGTTCCTTCAATGCGATAGGTCTTGTTTGTTGTACCGTCATCTGGATAATGAAAACGATGATAATCTACCGGGCATAGTCGGGCAATCAAGAGGGGGCCTCCAATAAAGGGCTCTGCAAGTTTCTCGCTGTCGAGTAATGCTTGAGCTGAAAGATGATCTCCTTTTACGGGGTATTTTTGATCAGCTATTATTTTTTCAAAGGCTAGATATCTTGCTTCAGCAAATGCGGGCATTGAACTGCTTTTTGCAAATGGCCTTACATTGGGTTTAAAGCGTCTGATAAAAAAATCATTAAATGTTTTAAAATGTTCATTTTCATATTCACTCATTTTAATTTTAAAATTTTGAATAAATGGTGCAATGGCTTTTTGACTTAATCTTGAGTCTTGGTAAAACCCATAAGCTTTACTTATAATTTTTCGTGTTAAAAATCTTTCAGCTATTTTTTGTCCGTATGAAGTCTCGTAGAGCCATCGAACTATTTGATCGCCATAGACTTGCTCGGTTTCAAGTCGACCCTGCTCACGGTTCCAAAATTTTATTTCAGGTGTGTTCATTGTGCTCGACCCGTTTTGATGCGTTTAGGAATATAGTAACTTCTTTTGTCAGCAAGACTGCGCGCAACTAAAAGTGCTTCTGCATGAGCCCAACCTAGGGGGCAAACGCTGACCCCCGTTTGTTCACACATTACTCCTGTGGCTGGATTAATACTTTCTACCAAAACATTAACATGTGGCATGGGATCTTCGCCTCGCATGATAGCGGCAAGGGCTCGCTCGCCAGAAAGTAGGGGCCAGGCTTTGCCAACTTGATTTGTACCGTAAGCATCATGATTATATCTTAAATAACCGAGGCCTCCGGGAGCTTGTGCACGCGCCATTCGATCATAAATAGTTAATGAAGAGGTAAAGCGCGGGTCTTGACCTGCGATCAAACCAGAAATGATCCATTGAAGAAAGCCGCCATCTATAATTTCATTTTCTTCATAAACTTGTCCGCCGTTTGCAATTTGAAGTGGTGTTGCGTGATTGTGATTATCAGGGTGACCAATATGAATGCGTTCAAAATAATTTCGCCCAAGATTTCCATTTGCAACAAGTGTCCATTGAAAAACATTATCGCGCCATTTATTTGCAGTGTTCATATAAATTTGTGCGCGACTTGGATCCCTTTCTTTTTCAAGCCAAGCAGCTTCATAAAGACCTTGAGTAGCAATTGCTATAGAATTTGGACTCAATCCAGCAACTTCTTCCCAGCGATCTTGACCTGTATAGGGGCCAAATTTCACCAGTGCATCTGCAGCGCGAACGACCATTGAGCGAAACTCATCGTAGTTAATGGCTCGCTCTTCTAAAAGCTTACCCACTAAAATAATCGGAAACCCAGTTTGATCTATTTGGAAAATGCGCCAACTTGGATCGCCATTTACCCAAGTGTTTTGCCAAAATGTTCCATCTGATTTTTGAGTTTTTACAAAATAACGAGCGATATTTGTAGCTGTTATGTAATCTCCAGCAGCCATAAGACCTAAAGCCATTTGTGCAAGATCCCGCGGCCATACACGGTGATAACCGCCATTGGCATCTCCAGTGCGAAGTCTTGCTGATTCATAATCATGTTCTGAGAGTTCGATTTGATCTGGAAGCGAAGGCTTTGCAGGCCCAGCAACAATTGCGCCGAGAAAAAATTTATCTTCCATACCTTTGATCATAAGTACGTGAGGTTCAAGCTTTTGACCGATTGAATTAAGTTTTGCCAAGTACGCTGACCATTCTTGTTGTTGGAGGGCGAGTAATTGACTAACGGGTGTGTTGAAATTTTTATGAGTGAGTTGTCTTAAGACTTCAGTGGGGTTTAGCCCAGCTTGTTCTGCTGTAAAACTTAATGCGAGTGTTAACTGAACTTGAGATGTGTTTGGAGTAAACCCGAGTGCACCTGAGACATTTCCATTGCGAGCACTCTGATACTTATATGGAAGTGCATGATACTGATTTAGTTGATTCCATGGGGCATTCACGCCTTCAAAGCCAACGGCGCCATCTTCAGCGGGGCGATTCATTTTTAAAATTTGAACGGTACGACGTGCAAATACGGCGGGCTCATCACCACGACGATCAGATTGATAGCTGAGAATTTCACCAGGCTCTTGAGCATTGGCTATGATGGCAACAGCATCTCCACCAGCGGTGTTGTCAGTAGCTGGATTATGTAAAACATAAATGCGGGGTGGTTGAGGCGTATTGATCGAAAGTTGATAATTCACGATAACTGTTGGTTGAGTTGGATCAAGTAAAATATCTTTTTCAATACGAATGTTGGCTCTGCGGCTCACCGAACTAACGTGATAAGCCAGGGAATGTGGATATCGAGTAACGGTATGAACGAAATCTTTACGCTCTTCTAAAATAGTATTATCGACGATAAAAATAAGTTGAGTGTCACGTGTTTGGGCGCGATCAAGTGAGGGGTAATAAACCTCTGATAAAATACCTTCAGCGATTGTGGCGGTTACAGGTTGTTTAAGTGTTGCGAGAAATCCTTGTTTATCAGGGCGCCCCCAAACGCCCATCATGCCAGGGCCATTGGGTGCTTCATTAAAATTTGGTGTCGCACCAATTGTGAATATGCATAGAAGTAATATGGTAGAGAAAATACTTCTTTTCATTAAATCATCCTATAAATGATTGAGGTTGAAACGTTTTTTATAAGTCGTTGGAGCAACACGCTCTTGTTGCATGCCTGCATTTGTAATTGTCACATTGAATTCAATACGATCATTATACTGAACAATGTTTTCAACACTTATGCCTCTTTTTGCATCAACAAATTTTGTAATTTTGAGGGCTCCAGGAAACGGATCACTTTCGTCGCCAAAATTTTCGCTGATCGGTGGGAGAGGTCGGTGACCAAGATTTGTTCCAGAGTTTATGTCATCGCGCCCGTCTGCTTGGATGATTTTATAATTATTCCAGATAAGAAGTCCGTGTCCTCTGTGATCAGTGGAGAAACCTTGTTTTGAACGATACTCAAGGTAGTAGTTTGTTCCATAGCCAAGGGGAATAGCAATCACATCGCCGCTGGTTTCTACGGGTCTAAGTTTTAATCCTAATTGAGTTTTATTAATGATTTGTGGTTTTACCCAACCGATTTGTATTTTGCTGTACGGCTCAAAATGACTTGGATATCGAAATAGATTTTCCTGTTTGATCGTATTGGTGGTTCCCCAGGCGCCAAGGCCCATCATGCCCCACATTCCGATTCCGTAGCGTCCGTGATAGTGATCGTTATAGAGATCGGGAAATCCGAAAAGTTCATGTCCTGCTTCGTGAAGAAAAAAACCAATGGGAAGTGCACCGCCAATTGAGCCAACACCTTCTGATTGAAAAACGATGGTGTGTTCTGCCTGAGATAACCTTCCAAACATACATGAAGGTCCAACGCGATCATGGGGAATGCGACCAGTGTGTACGATAAAGAGATGATCCACTTTGCCGTCGTTATTTGAATCGTAATCTTTCATATTTATGAGGTTTGAAAACTGTTTCCAACCTTCTTGTGCAATGAAATTGGGTTCACATCCTCTTTGTGCATTCCATTTAAGTGTGGAGCGTTTCCATTCTAAAACATCACCGGTGATATCAAACTTACCGGTTGAGTTTTCTACAAAGTATTGTCTGAGTGAAGGAGCTTGAAGTTTAAAGAAAGTGTCGTCGACAACTTGTCTTGTGTGGTTGCTGGGTTTATCAGCCCATTCTAAAAGTAACACTAGGGCTCGCTGATTACCGAGCCAGGTACCAGTGGTGGGAACTGTGGAACCAATTGATGTTGAGCTCAGACATATAATTACTGCGAAAACCAGAATAAAAATTTTCATAAACCCCTCTCCCTTTTGCACAGATAAATAACCGGGTGAAGGTGGGTGAGTCAACTAGAAGGAGTTGTGCTCAATCCTGGACGGTTAAATAATCTGACGGTGAGAGAAGGGGTAAGATTGGTACACGTGCAAGAACTGGATCGAAGGTGAATATAAGTGAACCTAAACTAGCTAATGTGATTTCGGCGATAATAGATCCGCTGAATTTTCCTTTATAGCGGCTATGCACAACAGGAGCGTTGAGGAGTAATCGTTCAAAACCAACATTTCTGCCTAAGGGTTCACATACTGCATCTTTTAAAACTCCGATAGTATCAGCGTCAGCTTTTATTGAGACAATCCCTTCAGTAGGTGTGCCGAGGTTGCGAGTAAAAAAACCGGTGAAAATGGAGGCGTTTGCGAAGCCCAGTCGATAGGCGATTGAGTCTAAACCGCTAATTGTACTTGCACAAGTGTTACGACCAAGTCCTAAAGCAATAGCGCGAGCACTTGAGATTTGTAAATTACGTGAATCGTTTGTAGTCGTGAAGGTTACAGGTCCAGAAATAAAAACTGATTTTGTGACATAGAGGTGACAACCTTTTTCTGTGTTAATTTGAGCGTTGTTTAGCCAAAGAATTCCATCGATAATGACTTCACCCTCACAAGTTATAATGTTTGCGTTGGTGAAATAGCCGCCAAGTGTAGAGAGTTGAATGCCAGATAGTGCTGGGGAGTCAGAATGAGTCGGAATATATTTAAGAGTTTCGCCACCACTGAGATTTGCCACAGCTCTTATTCGATCAGCAGTGGGTGCACCGATGTAAACGCTGCTTACCTCTTTAACTTGCACTGCTTTACTTACTTCAACATCACTGTTTGCTAAAATAAATTTGAGGTACGCTGCTAATGTGGGTTCTGAAACATCGACATCTGAGGTTGGTGCGCGCGGCACGGTGATTGTCTTTCCTGTGAGTGTTGCAGATGCCCAATTTTTATTACTACCCGTTGTTAAATCAAAGTCCCCATAAACGCTATTGCCCTTTGTGTTATGCAATCCGAACGGAAGAACACTGGGAGTGCCACCAAAAAAATAATTCAACCCCCGACCATCACCACCATATCCGAAATCAGTAATGATGTTGGATCCGATATTTGAGTGACACATGATGCAACCAGTACCTCGAGAAGCAAGTGCGGGTTGTATAGTGCGAAAAGCATTAAAGGCGAGGGGTCTTACGGACTGCTCTACCTTGTAAAAATGCATTTCGCTGCACCCAGATGCTGAAAAAGCCGAACCAATAAGCAACGTAATATTGAAGAGATGTTTAAGTAGTGCCATATGCCAAACCCCGCAAACTATATGCTGCAATTGAAAAGCCCACTAGGGTGCTATCTGGGTGTTTGGCGGTGACAATGGGGTGATCAATTGTATGGGTTTTTGACGAATTCATGGAGGAGAGGTCGCGAGAGTAAGCGTGTGGAAAACAAACAAGGCCTGGAATTTTAGCTGTATCTTCAGTCGTTCTCGGTTTATATCTGTCGAAAATGGATTATTCGGTTCCAGTGCCAAAACCGATTGCCAAATAGACAGAGCAAATGGAATGTTGAATGAACTCACTTATGAAAAATCTCATTGCAGTGGTCATAGTTTCAATCGGAGCAGTCGCAATGGCTGCCAACAAAGGTAAAGTGCTCGAAGATCTTACTTGGAAAGAGGCTGAAAAGGCGCTGACGCCACAGACGATCGTGGTCATTCCCCTAGGAGCCGCTGCTAAAGAACATGGCCCACATTTGAAACTCAAAAATGATTTCCTAATGGCGGAATATTTGAAAAAACGTGTGATCAAGAAGGCTAATGTGGTTATTGCGCCAACATTGAATTACGGGTTTTACCCTGCATTTCTGGACTACCCCGGTTCAACCCATTTAAGGTTAGAAACCGCACGCGACATGGTCGTGGACATTTGCAAGAGTCTCGCTCAACACGGCCCCAAAAAATTTTACGTGATCAATACGGGCGTTTCTACGCTAAAATCGCTGGCACCAGCGGCTGAGCTCTTGGCAAAGGAAGGGATTACTCTTCATTATACAAATATTCTTAAAGCAATGGAGCCTGTGGAAAAGGCCGTTCTGAAACAAGAGGGCGGAACCCATGCCGACGAAGGTGAGACGTCAATGATGCTGGTGATGGCTCCCGAATCCGTCGATATGAAGAAGGCCCAAAAGGATTACCACCCAGGTGATGGGCCGCTTTCGCGAACAAAAAAAGAAGGCACCACATTCTCTGCATCGGGAATCTGGGGTGATGCGACTTTAGCCTCAAAAGCTAAAGTACTCGTCGAAGCGCTTGTTAAATCAATAATGACTGACATTCAAAATTTGGAAAATCTTCGGTGATAGTTTCATTGATCCCTAAGACAGGCAAATTCATAACTTACAATATATTAAATCTAGCGCCTGAATCTTGATGGCCAAAGATAGGCTCTTTGAGTTTTGGATTCAATACAAAATCACTTGACCATATGTCTTATTTATGAGACATTACACCTGTATGATTACAAGCCTCCCTCAGTGCTCAAGAGAAATTGCTGACTTTCCTGAGGATATTAGGGGTGAGTTGGCCGATGCTTTGGCTCGATTGGATGAGGGCCATACTCTTTCGATGCCCTTATCACGGACCATGTCCTCTATAGGCAGGGGAGTTCATGAACTTAGGTTTCGAGATAGGGCCGGAATTTATAGAGTTATCTATGTTTTGATTGGTGGAGGAACAATTTATTTACTCCATGCATTTATGAAAAAGGCCAGCCAAACACCACAACCTAATATTGATTTGGCAAAGAAACGATTGAAGGAGATTGGAAGATGAAACGTAAAAGCACTGGTTCAGAAATAGCAAAAATGGTTAGTATTTCTCAAGCTCGGGGTATGGAGGCTACTATTAAGGCTCAACTTATCACGGCTATTTTGGCAACCATCCAAAAAAAGAAACTCACCCATGTGCAGGTTGCTAAATTAGCGAAACTTCCCCGAAGTGCCGTTACAGGGATTCTCTCGGGTAGTTTGCAAAAGGTCACTATTGACCGCGTATTAAGACTTATTGAAGCTGTTGGGCTTATTGCTGAGGTTCGTGTTAAGAATTCAGCCGCATAGATTTTTTATTTGGAATTATGGACAACGGCACAGAAGCTGCTAATAAATCTTTGACTATCTCGAAAGAGCATACTGAATTAATTTAGGAGCATTTGTGCAAAAGAAATTGACGGTTTTGAGTCTTGGGAAGAAAAAAAATGGAGGAGAGAGAGGGATTTGAACCCTCGAAACGCTTTCGCGTTTACACGATTTCCAATCGGGCGCCTTCAACCACTCGGCCACCTCTCCGTTATCTGAACAGACGTCTGTGAGTAGCATAAAATCTCAGTGATTTCCAAATTTTGTGTACCCTTTGGCTATTTTCTAAGCTCATTTGTTTGATTTTAATTAAAAACCCTAAAACTGGGCTTTTTAAGTTGCCTGGCTTTTAGTTTTCAGCCAAACATGCGCCATGATTAGCTCCCTTGCACTTGTTGTTGTTATCGTTATTGATCAATTCCGTATGGATGAATATTTCCGAATTAAATCTAAATTAAGCAAATCAGGATTAGTACGGCTTTTAGATCAAGGTATTTTGTACGATGACGCTCATCACAGTCAGTTTTTTAATGTCACTTGCCCCGGTCATGTAGCTATCTCAACGGGTTCTGACCCAGGCCTTCATGGGATCATGTTTAATTTTGATTATGATAAGAAATTAAAAAAAGACACTTATTGTACAGCTGATGTTGATAACGAATGGCTCGAAGCTGCGGCTGATAACAGCAAAGGCAATTTAGCTTTAGGCACAAGTGCTAAGCGCATTCTCACCACCACCGTAGGTGATGAAATGAAAATGCTTTGGAAAGATGACTCCAAAGTAGTGTCTGTCTCAGCAAAAGATCGTGCTGCAATTGCGCTGGCGGGTCATGCGGGTGACGGCGTTTACTGGTATGCACCTAAGTCAAATATTTGGACAACCAGTACAGCATATTCTGCCTCAAAAGAATTGCCTACGTGGCTTAAAACCTTGAATAAAAAAATCAACGGCAGAAAAGCGCCACCTGATGGTGGTTACATTCAAAGTTTAGACGCAATTATTGATACGACAGATATAGCACTGGCTGCGGCAGATGCATTTCAATTAGGAAAACACAAAAAAACAGATGCCCTATGGGTGAGTTATTCCACACATGATTATGTCTCTCACCACTACGGAGATGATACCAAAGAACTTGAAAAAGCATTTATTGTTGAAGATCAAAATATCGGGCGTCTTGTTTCTGAATTGCAAAAAAAAATCGGCAATAAAAAATTAATCGTTGTAGTCACCGGTGATCATGGGGCGGGCGTTGATATTAAAAAACACCAAAAACAAAATATTCCGGGTGGGAAAGTCGATTTTGATAAAGAAAAAGCCAGAATTAATAAATGTCTAAATCTTTCTGGTGTTGGTTCTGTCGGATTCCTCGGCACTTCCTCTATTCATTTGTCAGATACGGTGAAGCAAGAAGATTTAGTAGACGCCCGTAAAAAGGCAAAGCAATGTTTGATCGCTGATGGTTCAATTTGGAGTGCCTTTACTCGGGATGAAATTTTATCCAATCAATATCCTCAAGTCCCTTGGCTTAAGAGTTTGGCAAAATCGTATAACCCTGCGCGAGGCCCAGATGTGGTGGGAGTTTTGAATCCTTATTGGAATTCCAGTGATGACAATACCATTTCTCATGAAACATCGTATGACTATGACAGTTGGGTACCGCTTGCAGTATGGTGGCCCGGTGTGAAGCCCCGTAAAATACATCGACGTGTAGATATCACAAGCCTTGCACCCACATTGTCTCGCATTCTTGAAACCCGTAGACCCAGCGGTGCTACCTATGAATTGTTAACCGAGGTTCTCGACGCCACCCATTGACATCAAGCATATTTCGGCTGAAAGTCATATTTATGGAAATCCTGCATTTTTGCCCATCAAGAAGTTACTCGGGTCTTGAGCAATACGCATTTCAAATGGCCGCAGAACAAAAGAAAAAAGGCAAGAGTGTTGCCTTTGTTGTGTTTCCTGGATCAAAGCTTGAAGAAGAATGCAAAAAAGCAGGTCTTCAAGTCATTCCGTATGATTTTCATCCAGCTCTTGCGCCTATAAAATTTTGGTGGAAGCTTAAACGTGTTTTTGACAGCTCACCTGAGCTTTCAGTTATTCATCTTCATTCCACACAAGAGATTTTTCATATCTACGGAGCCATGATTTATCGTAAGTTTTTTCGATTTGCGTTCAAGAGTGTTAAACCTCCTAAAATTATTTTGCAAATTCATATTTGGCTCAATCACCGGAAGCAAGATCCATTTCATACTGCCCTATATTCTTTGGTCGATGAAGTCTGGTGCAGCAGTGGCTCGGCAAAAGAAGCGTTGATAAAAAATCTGCCTGTGAGCCCCTCTAAAATTCGCATCGTAAATTATGGCCGTGATATCGAAAAAACAGAAAATGGTTTTTTAACTCAAGAAAAGGCCAGAGAGGAATTAAAACTTCCTCAAAATGTTGTGATCTTTGGAACCGTCAGTCGCCTTGAGGAATCAAAGGGAATAAAAGAGTTTTTAGAAGGGGGAATTGAGTTTTTGCGCAAACACCCACAAGTGCATTTAGCTATTATTGGTGGAGCAAGTCCCAATAATCCCGAAGCTGAAAAATACACCCAAGAGTTAAATCAGATGGTGGATGTTCTTGAGAATGCAAATCGTAGCCGCATTCATTTTTTGGGAACAGTTCATGATTCATATAAATATTTAAAAGCTTTAGATGTGTACGTACTTCCAAGTTATGAAGAGTGTTTTTCTTTGGCACTTCTTGATGCTCAATTAGCCGCATTGCCAGTTGCCGGCACACAAAGCGGTGGAACACCTGAGATTGTATGCGAGGGAGAAACAGGATGGCTCTTTAAACCTCGTGATGCAAAAGCGTTAAATGTAAAAATGGAAGTTGCTCTGACCATTCAAGATCAATGGCCCACCTTCGGCGCTCGCGCCAAAGCCCGCGTGAAAAAAGATTTTGATCAAGCGCAGATTTTTGATCAAATTTTAAATTATTATAAACATTAAAAAATCAAAATAGAAGACCAAGGCTTAAAATGACGGTTTTTTGTCATCATTTATTGAATGCTTGATGACTGCTGAAGTCCATTTTCTGTGCGGGCAACGCCGCGTTTGACGAGTTCGTCGAGGCGTTCTTGATTGGCGAGATCTTTTGTCTGCGTTTTATGCCAGAGGTGATATTGTAGAGCTTCGCCTTTAACGCTTTTCATTTTTAAACCTAAAAATTTCAAACGGTATTCAACATCTGAATCTTCACCATAAGCACCGGAGAAATCATTTCCAAAACCGTTAATGGCAATGAGGTGTTTTTTGTGAACGCTGAAATTACAGCCGCGAATATCGTGGACCGTTGTTTGGTCGAAAAGCCCTAGTAGAAACTTTGGAGTTTTAAAAAATCTCCAGAATTTATAAGTTTCACCAGCGATAGAATCCCACAAAAGATAAAAAGGCATTTTCTCTAAATAACCTGCTGCAATTCTCTCTGCGGTTAAATAATCAGCAGCTGATTTTGAAAGCTCAACGCGACGCCCGGTGAGAAATGCTTTTTCATCGGCCATTTCTTTATGAGCCAAGATAAAGTCTTTGTGCAAAACCACATCACCGTCGATAAAAACCATGTATTCATGCTCTGAAGCTAAAACGGCTTTGTTCAGCGCAAGTGGTTTTCTGTTTCCAATATCTTTTTGAGTAATGTGGTTGATTGGAATATTTAATTTTTTACGCCATTCATCTACAAGCTTCTTATTATCGGCAAACTCGCCATCTTCGGTGATGATGAGTTGGTCAGGCATCAAAGATTGTCTTTTAACAGATTCTAAAACGCGATTGAGAAAGTCTGTTGATTTATAAATAGCGATGCTGAGAGAAATTTTCATAAGTTTTTTTGTTTAAATTCTGAAATTGTCATTAATTTTTGATCGCGATCTGAAATAATAGGATTATCTACGGGCCATTTGATTCCTAGCTCTGGGGCATTCCATAAAATTCCAGCTTCGCCTTTTGGATTATATACCGTATCGACTTTATACAAAACATCAGCGGGCTCGGACCCCATTACGCAAAATCCATGGGCAAAACCTGCTGGAATATATAAAAGTCGTCCATTTTCAGCGCCAAGTTCAATGCCGATATGTTTTAAAAATGTGGGCGAGTTTTTTCTGATATCAACGACAACATCCCAAATTTTTCCGCGTGTTACGCCAACAACTTTTTCTTGTACGGGTTCAAATTGGAAATGAAGTCCACGCAAGACTCCAGCCTTTGAAAAAGAATGGTTATCTTGAACGAAATTATAAGGAACACCGTGTTCTTTAAATTTCTCAGAATTAAAACGCTCAATAAAATAACCCCTCGAATCTGAAAACACTTTCAGCTCAATAAGTTTTAGGCCTTCTAATTCTAGATTTGATACTTTCAACTTAAATGCTCCATACAAGCTTTTACGGCTTGATCCCAGGGGCGTAACTTCACTCCCAAGATTTTATTTAACTTTGCCATGTCTAAACGTGAGTTAAGGGGCCGAACCACTGGGTTTTTATAGTCCTTCGTACTCACGGGCTTTACCATTTTTACCTTGAGTGGAATATTCTTGTCCATGGCGCATTTAAATATTTCCTGGGCAAATCCGTGCCATGTGGTTTCGCCCTCATTACACATATGAAAAATCCCTCGGGAGAATTCTTTAAGTCCATTTAATTTTATAATGGCGTCTAATGTGCCCATGGCCAAATCATTGGCATATGTTGGGGCGCCCCATTGATCGTTGATAACTTGTAATTCTTCGCGTTCCTGACCAAATTTCAGCATGGTGCGTAGAAAGTTTTTACCAGATTCATCATAGACCCATGATGTTCTAAAAATTATCCACTTATCCCCAATCTCTGAGATGAGTTTTTCACCTCGAACTTTAGAGCGCCCGTAGGCATTCAAAGGGTTTGTTGAAAGATCTTCTGTGGCAGGCGATGTGTGAGTTCCGTCAAAAACGTAATCTGTGGAGTAGCTAATAAAAGAAGCGTTATTCTCTGCACACCATTTAGCCATGATTCGAGGTGTGTCACCATTGACGATGTTCGCGAGATCTTCTTCAGTTTCAGCCCGGGCCACATCTGTATAAGCTGCGGTGTTAATAACCCACTGAGGTTGATGCTTATATAAAACTTCGGCCACAGTTTTTGGTTTTGTTAGATCAAATTCTGAACGAGTAAGGGCTACGACTTCGACTTCGACTTTTTGATTATTGAGTGTGGATTGTTTGCCAAAAGCTGTAACGAGAGCTTTTCCTAATTGTCCCGTCGATCCTGTGACGAGAATTTTCATTCAAGTAGCCTTCTTAAATAATCGCCGTAAGAACTTTTTGGATATTTCTCAGCAATGGCTTCTAATTGTGTGCGATTGATAAAACCTTTGCTAAAAGCAATTTCTTCTAAACAGGCAATTTGTAAACCTTGTCGTTTTTCTAAAGTCTGAACAAATTGCGCCGCAGATAAAAGTGAATCAGCTGAACCTGTATCAAGCCAAGCCACTCCTCGACCCAAAAGTTTTACGTTTAATTTACCTTTTTGAAGATAGGCTTTGTTAACATCAGTGATTTCTAATTCACCGCGAGCTGAAGGTTTAAGATTTTTTGCAATCTCAACACAGGTTTTATCGTAGAAATAAATTCCTGTAACAGCCCATTTAGATTTTGGAACTTTTGGTTTTTCTTCTAAACTCAGGGCTTTTCCATTTCCGTCAAAATCTACAACGCCGTATTTTTCAGGATCTTGTACTTGATAGGCAAATACACACGCACCGTCTTTTAACTTAGATGATTCATCAAGGAGTAAAGTCATCTCATGACCGTAGAAAATATTATCGCCCAAAATTAAACAAACTGAATCATTGCCGATAAAATCAGCGCCGATGGTTAGTGCTTGTGCGATGCCCGCGGGTTTTGCTTGTTCTTCATATGAAAGTTTAAGGCCAATTTCACTTCCATCGCCTAAAAGATCACGAATGCGAGGAAGATCTCGAGGTGTGCTGATGATGAGAATTTCTTTGATTCCAGCTAGCATCAAATTCGATAACGGATAATAAATTGTAGGTTTATCGTACACAGGAAGGAGTTGTTTACTCACGGTGAGTGTGAGTGGGTAAAGCCTTGTGCCACTTCCGCCAGCTAATAATATGCCCTTCATGCCTTAAATCCTCGCTTCAATAAATATGATCTAAAATAGATGTTTTGTGAGTAGCATAAACTTTACTTTAGGTCTACTTTTTCACTTGGCTTTCCGCGGTGGTTTGGAGAGATTGTAGATATGTCGGAAACCAAAATTTCAGCTTTTATAATATGTAAAAACGAAGAGGGTGTTATTGAAAACGCTCTTAAAAGCCTCACTTGGGCTGATGAAATCATCGTTGTAGACGGGGAGAGCACAGATAATACTCAAGCTATTGCTCGAAAATATACGGATAAGGTTTTTATTCGAGGTTGGACTAATTTCGGTGAGCAAAGAAATTTCGCCCTCAATCACACAAAACACCCGTGGGTTTTCTTTTTAGATGCCGATGAAGTGTGTTCCGTTGATCTTATAAATTGGCTTACAAATTTTAAGAAAAAAGGAGAAGAGTGGGCCGAGCGCACGGCGATTTTTACTCCAAGTGTTCATCCATTAGGAGAGCCTAAAACCCCGCGCGTAGATCTCTATGAAATTAGAAGGTGGGAACATTTTCGCGGCCAGCTTTACCGCTATGGTGCTGCAAACCCATCTCATCAATGGCGATTTTTTCGCCGAGAAGGCGCAAATTTCACCGGCGAAGTTCATGAATACCCGGTGGTGCAAGGTCGCATCTTAAGGATTGAATTCCCAATTTATCATTACCCACGCGCAACACTTGCTCAAATGATGGATAAAATGAATCGCTACTCAACACTTGAAGCGGAGCAATTATTCAAGCGCGGTGTAAAACACGGCCCCAGCTACATGCTGTTTTCAGGCTTGGCCCAATTCTCAAAAGCATTTTTCAGAAAACGCGGTTTTCGCGACGGAACGTTAGGTTTTATTTTAGCTGTTCTTGAAGCAAGCGGATTTTTCTTACGCCAGGCGAAACTGTATTTAAAAAATCAAAAACTTACAAAGTGATAAGTTTCATAGCAACCCTCTTTTCTTCGCAAAAAATTCTTTCAAAACTCTCGAACACTCAGCTTCACAAACTCCACTCAACACTTTAGGTCTGTGATTCAATCGCTCATCTTTCAAAATGCCATAAAGTGAATCAACAGCTCCAGCTTTTGGATCCCTTGTTCCATACACTACGCGACTCACGCGTGACAAAACAATGGCTCCCGCGCACATTACGCAAGGTTCGAGAGTCACATACAAAGTACAGCCCGTGAGTCGCCAACGACCTAATTTCAATGCCGCGGCTTGAAGAGCCAAAAGCTCCCCATGGCCTACGGGGTTTTTCCCACTTTCACGAATGTTATAGGCCTCAGCCACGATTTCAGGAGTCTGTAATAAAGTTCCAGTCACAGGGTCATGATCCAAAACGACCAGTGCCCCGATGGGAACCTCATCTATAGAAGCCGCTTCCTGAGCCAGTTCTAGGGCGCGAAGCATAAAGTCTTGATCGGTTTTAGAAGCTTGTGAATCCATAGGAATCTCTATAGTCTAGAGCCCAATAAATTGACAAAGCATATTATGGCTGGTAGCTACAATAGGCTTTATAAACAGCTTAAAAAGCTCTAAACTTTGCGATCAAGTTACTGAGGTGACTGGTGAGCAAACAAATGACTCTTGGAAAGGGGTGATGTTTCGTGCCCGGAATTAAAATTCGCGATGGTGAAAGTTTTGAAGGTGCTATGCGCCGATTCAAAAAACAGTGTGAAAAAGGCGGAATTCTCTCTGAAATTAAAAAAAGAGAGCATTACGAAAAACCAAGCGTGCGATTAAAGAAAAAGTCGATCGCGGCGCGTAAACGCAATTTGAAAAAATTGCGAAAAAGCCTGGAGACCCCCTAAGTGTCATTGAAAAAAAAATTGATGGACGACCTTAAAGCGTCCATGAAAAATGGTGATAAGCTTCGTCTCTCAGTTATTCGCATGGTTCAGTCAACGCTCAAAAATAAAGAGATCGACGATCGTGTGAAGCCTGAAGATCCAAATGATAAGCGCACCCCAGAACAGCGCGATGATGAAAACGTCTTAGCTGTTTTTAAAACTCTACTCAAGCAACGTAAGGATTCTATCGAGCAGTTCGCTGCCGGTGGACGTCAAGACTTGGTTGATCAAGAAACAGCAGAAATGAAGATCATTGAATCTTATCTTCCTCAACAAATGGGGCGAGAAGAGATTGAAAAGATCGTCACAGAAGCTGTGAGTTCTGCGGGTGCTACATCAGCAAAAGAAATGGGTGCAGTCATGAAAATTGTAATGGCTAAAACTCAAGGTCGTGCTGACGGAAAACTTATTAGCGAATTGGTAAAGGCTAAGCTTCAATAAAAAGATATTTGAAATGAATGTCTTTTGATGCCCAGGGAATTAATAAACTAAGAATAAGCAACAAGGGGCTCTGATGGTTACAAATCGTCAGAGCTCTTTTTATTTTTCGGGTAACTTTTGGTAGGGGATTTTTAGTTTGCGATTCAACGAAGAATTCATCGAAAACGTACGCGAAGCCAATAATATCGTCGATCTCATTGGTCAATTCGTACAGTTACAAAAAGCTGGTTCAAGCTTTCGAGGTCTTTGTCCGTTTCCAAGTCATGCAGAAAAAACGCCGAGTTTTTACGTCAGTGATGTGAAACAACTCTACCATTGTTTTGGCTGTAAAAAATCTGGCTCAGCTTATAACTTTCTCATGGATTTTCAAGGCATGTCATTTCCTGATGCGGTGGAGTATCTTGCCAATCGAGCGAATATTGCACTCCCTGTACAAGAAAAAATCACACCAGCTCAGGCTGCAGTGACAGATGAGCGCCATCAACAACTCAAAGTAAATAAATATGTGGCCGTATATTTTTATAATAAATTAAAAGCATTGAGCTCAGATCAAGGAGCTCAAAAATATCTTCATGACAGAGGCTTGACTCCAGAGATCGTTGAAGAATTCAAACTTGGTTATGCATCGACGGGCTGGAGTGATCTAGCAGGGGCATTGCTACGAGCGCGAGCTCCATTACAATCGGCTGAAAAATTAGGACTCATTAAGAAAAAACAAAGTGGTGATTACTTCGATTTATTTCGCGACCGATTGATGTTTCCGATTTTATCACCTAACGGAAACGTTTTAGGTTTTGGTGGAAGAAGTCTTGGCGATCAAATGCCAAAATATATTAATTCTTCTGATAGCCCTGTGTTTAACAAGGGTAAAACTCTTTACGGATTACATGTAACTGCAAAACATATTCGCGCTCAAAATGAAGTTTACATCGTTGAGGGCTACATGGATCTCTTAGCGCTTTATCAATTTGGCGTAAAGAATGTGGTGGCAACACTTGGGACAGCCTTTACTCTCGAGCATGCAAAGAGCCTTAAAAAGCTATGCTCACGTGTTGTCGTACTATTTGACGGTGACGATGCTGGGCAATTAGCAGCCGATAAAAGTCTTCCGATGCTACTTGATGCCGGAGTTTTTTCTCGATGTCTCTCTTTGCCCGGCCAAAAAGACCCTGATGATTATTTAAGAGAGTTTGGATTAGAAGAATTCCAGCGTTTAGCGGCACAAGCGCCAGATCATTTCATCAGTTTTATGAATCGTCACATGGCACATTTCAAGGGCCAACCCAGCGAAAAGGTAGAGCTTCTTGATGTCTTGGGACCTCTTTTGGAGCGTGTAACAGATCAACGGTTGAGAATTCTTTACTTACAAGAAGTGGCAGAGCGACTGGGTATGGAGCAACGTCTCGTGGCGCAGCAACTTCGCGCGCAACACGCGCAACCTGCTGAAAATACACAGATAAATGTAAATACTGAGAAGACAGAAAAAATTCCTACCGAAGAGGAGATCTTGGTTCAATTTATGCTACAGAAACCAGTGCACCTCGAGTTCATTCAAGCTTCGGGTGCCATTGAGAAATTCGTAAATAATGAGGCCCGCATGGTTGCCCAAAAGGTAGTTGAAAAATATTGTCAAAACCCAAATGATTTTGATAAATTGGGCGCTTCGCTAAAGGGTGAAGGTGTTAATTCAGAATTGCTAACAAATCATATTGGATTTAATAGCGGGTTAGACAAAGCAGGAGATGAGCAGTTGATCCAAGATTGCCTTGTACGGGTAAAAGATCGGTATTTAAAACGCATGTCTAAGAATCTTTTAAACTCGATTAAAAGCGAACCTGATCTCAATAATGAACAGTTAGAAATTTTCATGAAAATTGCAATGGAACAAAAAGGCCCCCAACAGCCTTAATAGTTTAATTTTAGGAGACCCATGGCTAAGAAAACTAAAACAAATAACGACACGGATAAGCCCGGAAAAAAAGAAGGCAAATCAGCCAAGGCTGCACCTGTCGAAAAACTCTCCGTAAAACAACTGCAAGATAAGATCGTCTCTGAAATAAAGAGATTTATCAGCATGGGTAAAAGCCGTGGGTACTTAACCTATGAAGAAGTAAATGATCTTTTGCCAGCTGAAATTGCAAGTCCTGAGCTTCTCGATATGCTTATGGAAGCTCTTGATCAAAATGACATCAAGCTTGTTGATTCAACCAAAAAAGTAAAAGGTAAAGACGGAGAAGAATTCCTCAAAGAACCTACCGAAGCTGCGGCAGAGGAAGAAGAAGAAGAGGAAGAAGAAGACGAAGAAGGTGGCAAGGGTAATGACCCTGTACGTCTCTATCTTCGCAAAATGGGAAGTGTAAGTCTTCTCACGCGAGAAGGCGAAGTAGAGATCGCTAAGAAAATTGAAGAAGGTGAATTAGAGATTCTAAAAGTTATTTTGAGTTCACCTCTTGGTACTGGCGAAATCATCAATATCGGTGAACGTCTTGATAAAGGTCGCATTAAAGTAAAAAGTATTTTTCGCGGTCTTGAAGACGAAGACACAACATACGACGAAAAAGAATATATCCAAAAAATTTATGATCTCATTGGTCACGTTAAAGCTTACAAGAAAAAATCTCAAAAATGTTTTGATCAACTCAATAAACATGGCCTGAGCCCAGCGACAAAAGAAAAAATTCATGCAGAGCTCAATGAGAATAAAGCAGAGGTTTTTAAGAACTTCCAAGACGTAAGCTTTAATAGAAAAACTATTGATCGCATTGTAATTAAATTTAAAAACTTAGTAACACGTCTGAATCAACTCAATAGTCTCATCACTATGGGTGTTCGTCGTGCAGATACAGCAAACATCGAAGAACTCAACGAGCTGAGCAAGCGATTAAAAGATAATCCTAAAGATCGCAGTAAGTTTATGCGCGATACTAGCATGACTTGCGAAGCGCTTGACGTTTTATGTGAGCAATTAAACACAGCTAAAAAACGTATTGATCGAGTTGAAGTTGAAGCTCAGATGCACACTATGTGGGTTAAAGACACTTACTGGGGCATCGAAGGCGGAGAAAGAAAAGCTGACAAGGCTAAATCAGAACTTGTTGAAGCAAACCTTCGCTTGGTTGTTAGTATTGCGAAAAAATATACAAACCGTGGTCTTCAATTCTTGGATTTAATTCAAGAGGGAAACATTGGTTTGATGAAAGCCGTTGATAAGTTTGAATACCGTCGTGGTTATAAGTTTTCAACTTATGCCACATGGTGGATTCGTCAGGCCATCACACGCGCCATTGCCGATCAAGCTCGAACAATTCGTATTCCTGTACATATGATCGAGACCATTAATAAATTGATTCGCACTTCACGTTATCTTGTTCAAGAAATTGGTCGTGAGCCAACTCCTGAGGAGATAGCTGTGAAAATGGAAATGCCTATTGATAAAGTTCGTAAGGTTCTCAAAATTGCAAAAGAACCTATCAGTCTCGAAACACCAGTAGGTGAAGAAGAAGACAGTCATTTAGGTGACTTTATCGAAGATAAAAAAGTTATTAATCCATCTGATGCCATCATTAATTTAAATTTAGCAGAGCAAACACGCCGAGTGCTTGCGACACTTACACCTCGTGAAGAAAAAGTACTTCGCATGCGTTTTGGTATTGGTGAGGAAAGTGATCATACTCTCGAAGAAGTTGGACAAGATTTTAATGTAACTCGAGAGAGAATTCGTCAGATTGAGGCAAAGGCGTTGAGAAAACTCCGTCATCCTAGTCGTGCGAAGAAGTTAAAAGCGTTTATTGATAATTAAACAGTATTGTAGATTTAGATTTTTTTTAGAAGTGGAAGCGCGTACGGGCCTATAGCTCAGCTGGTTAGAGCTCCCGGCTCATAACCGGGCAGTCCCAGGTTCGAATCCTGGTGGGCCCACCATTTAATGAAAGTTTTAATCTCTGCGAGGAGGCAAATGTTAATACGAGAAGAGCTTGAGAAGTTAAGTAGGTTGCAAGAGTTGGATTTAAAAATCGATCGAGCTCGAAAACTAGTTAGTTCAGCGCCCTCCGCTTTTGCTAAGGTGGAAGATGAAATCAAAACGCAAACGTCAGCTTTAACAGCTGCTCAAAATCTAAAAGCTGATCTTGAAAGACAAAAGCGTTCACTTGAATCAGAAATCACAATGGATGGCGATCGCATTAAAAATATCGAATCGCGACTCAGTGGTGTAACAAACAATAAAGAATTCCACGCAGCTTCAAAAGAATCTGATAAAGCAAAAAAAATGATCAGTGATCGTCAAAAAACAGTCGGTGAGCTTGCAGAAAAAATCACATCTCAAGATACTTTACTCGCAGAAATTCAAGCGCGTTTAGATGATCTTGCTAAAGTACTTGTTGATAAAAAATCTGAGGTTGGTAGCCAAGTTGGTGAAGCTGATAAAGAAATCGCAGCATACGCTGGTGATCGTAATTCTATGGTGGCTGGAATTAATCCTCCACTGATTAGTCGTTATAATCGTATTCGCGCTGTTTATAGCGATGCAATTGTAACTGTAAATTCAGGTCATTGCACATCTTGTAACGTTGCTTTGCCCCCACAAATGTACATTCGTGTTCAAAAGGGTGAAGATCTCATTACCTGTCCTAATTGCCAAAGACTCTTGTATTACAAAATACAGTGAACGTAGATAAACACTGATGGGGCCACAAGCAAAGCTTCCCCATGAAGTGATTGTTTATACCGATGGTGCAAGTCGAGGTAATCCCGGGCCTGCATCTGCGGGTGTCGCTATTTTTTCAGCCGATGGTAAGTTACTCGAAGAGATTTCACTTAAGCTGGGTAATCAAACAAATAATTTTGCTGAATACACCGCACTCATTGAAGCATTAAAAGCTTGTGCTGCCGGTGGAGCAAAAGTTCTTATGGTGCGCGCTGATTCGCAGTTTATGATTCGACAAATGCAAGGTCTTTATAAGGTCAAAGCTGAGGGGATTATTCCGCTCTATCAACAATGCAAAAAATTAACAGCACATTTTGAAGTAATTAAATTTGAACATATTCCACGAGAACAAAATGTTCATGCCGATAGGTTGGCTAATAAAGCGTTGGATAGTTAAATATTTTATCGCTGAACATCATGTATCTTGGCCTTCAGAGCCACTTCTGTTATAAATGTAATTCTCAAAAGTAGAGTGGATGATCGCTGCTTCAGGCTTTTATAGATGAAGGAGAGGAAAGTCCGGACTCCGTTGGATAGTGCAAAGGGTAACGCCCTTCCGCCGTGAGGCGAGGAACAGTGGAACAGAGAGAATGTCCAGGGCATTGAGCCGGAACACGGGAACGGGAGTTTTCGGGGAGCCGCTGGAGTGAAAACAGCCAAACTCTGCACGGAGCAAGATCAAATAGGGAAGCAATAGTAGGGTGTATCCGCCCGTAGCTTCCGGGTAAGATCGCTTGAGCCTTGAGAGTAATCTCAGGCCTAGAGGAATGATCATCCTCGACAGGATCCGGCTTACAGCTTTACTTGTGAGAATTATGCGGGCTTTAACGCTAAAACGTTAAAGCCCGCACTTTTTTGTAAGGTTAAGCTTAAATATTTTTTTACGAAATAAATTCTTCAATGGCATTGAGTAGTGGGCCGCCATTAAGTTCAATGCCCGTAAAATACTCAACTAGTGTATTTGGATCTCTCCACGCTTTATGAGACAGCTTCGCTTTTTCGCAACACGCTTCTAAAAATTGTTCAGACGACCAATTATTATCACTTGCCACGTGTGGCAGTAAGACGGCGCGATTGGCTCCTCGAGAGATGATAAGGCCAGTTTGTTTAATTTTGATGTCATCTGCTGATTTAAGTTTTTTTATTTCTGATAAAAGTGTCACGTTGATTTCAAGATCTTTGATTTCATTTTCTTCAATTGGGGGGTGACGAGAATCATGTGTTGCTGCGGTTCCAGCTACTTCAAAAAGTGTTTCAGCTAAAGTTGTATTTGAATCTAAAAGCCCCATGCTTCCGCGAATATTTCCTGATTTTTTCAGCGTGATAAAGAGGCCGGTTTTATGTTCCCAGCGCGGATCTAGAACTTGCTTGAGTTGTTTACTCATAGTTTTGCCGGTGACAATTTGCCAGACACCTAACGAGGCTATTTGAATGACTTGTTTATCAAATTCAGACATAAACGCAAATTAACCTTACTCGGTTAAAAATAACAGTGAATTTCGCTCTGCATTGACCATTTTGATGTTTTGTGTCAGAGGATGAGTTATGTAAGAATCACATAATTTCAAAAGCAATTAAAAGGTGTGAAACCTGCTCCAGATAAGGGTAGTTAAAAGGTTATGGATTTAAGAAAATCGTTGTTTCAATTAGAGCAATTAAGCCCAAGGCTTGCACGAAAACTGTGGGAGCTCACACCTTTGATGAGTGCTCCTTTGACTTTAGTCATGGGCTTTAAAGTAAAGCTGTTAACCGATACATCGGTTGAAGTAGAAATTCCATATGGAAGACAAAATCGAAATGAAGTGGGGCAATTGCAAAGTTCAGTTTTAATTGCGGCAGCTGAGTACGCATCTAACATGTTATGGAAGCGACATCTTAATCCAGAATTAGATCAAGTGAGATTAGAGGCATTACAAAGTCAGTTTTTTAAGCCGGCATTTTCAGCAGTGCGTGTGCGAGCATCGCTTGGAGAAATTGAACGAGAAAAAGTATTACGAAAGATTCGTTCAGGTGAAGAAGTAACGTGTGAATTATCAGTAGTAGTGACAGATGAAAAAGATCAAACAGTAGCAAGCGTAAATGGACATTGGATTTTAAAAACACTGCGTCCGTTGGCTTTAGGTTAAGGAGAAATAACGTGAGTATTAAATTAAATGGTGTGGATTCAATCGAATTTGCAGTGAAATCACTAAGCGAAAGAGAAAAGCAATTAACCGATTGGGGTTTTAGTAAACTTGGTGAGGGAAAATCATCTTCAACGCGAAGTACACTTTGGGGGCAAGGGAAAATAAAGTTTATCCTTTCACAAGGAGATGATGACAAAAGTTATGCATCAAAATTTGTAGCCGCACATGGTGATGGAATTTGTCAAGTTGCACTCAACGTTGACGATGCAGAAAAAACTTACAGCGAAGCAGTAAAACGTGGAGCTACAGAGGTACATGAGCCTAAAAAAGATAAATTAGCTGATGGTGATTATACGCAAGCAAGTATTAAGGCTGTAGGTGATGTCTTGCATACTTTTGTTTCACGCAAAAACACTCGTGTTTTTAACCCCGTTGTCCAAGTAGAAGTTGAAAATTACCCTAAAGGTTTTGGAATGTTTGCTGTAGATCATCTCACTTGCAACGTTGAAGCAGGCAAGATGGAATATTGGGCTGATTTTTATCATAAGATTTTTGATTTTAAAGTCACACGGTTTTTTAAAATCACAACTGGCCGCACAGGATTATTGAGTAAGGTATTGGAGAATTCTGAGGGCACAGTTAAAATCCCTATAAATGAACCTACTGAAACTAAGAGCCAGATTCAAGAATACTTAAATGTGAATCATGGTGCTGGAGTTCAACATTTAGCGCTTTCAACGGCTGATATTTTAGAGACACTTCCTCAATTGAGAAAATCGGGGCAAGAATTTTTAAATGTCCCAGATACTTATTATGATGATGTTCCTAAGCGCATTAATAATATGAAAGAAGATTTAAAAAAACTTCAAGCACAGCGCATTTTAGCTGATGGTGATAATTCTGGTTATTTACTGCAAATTTTTTCACAAAATGCAGTGGGACCATTTTTCTTTGAAGTCATTCAGCGTGCAGGCAATCAAGGGTTTGGCGAAGGAAATTTTAAAGCACTATTTGAAGCTATCGAAAGAGATCAAGAGCGACGTGGTGTTTTATAATGGAAAACATCAAAGATCTAATAGGGTGTCGATGTCACGCTGGTAATTACTTTGCACCACGGCCACATGTTAAAGAAAAAGTACCGGCGCATACGTTTCCTTGGGCAAAGGTTCAGTACAGTGAAGAAAGACCTGTACTGCCAATTCATCAGTTTTTAGATCTTGTTTTAGATGTGAAAGAAAAAACACTTAAAGGCAGTAACACGATTTCATTTAAGGTTGCATATCGCGAAGTTAATTCTTTTAAAATTGATTCCATCGATTTACGTATTTCTACTGTTGAAATTAATAAAAAATCTATTCAATTTGAAGTCCAAGAAAAACACATTATGATTTTTCTGCCCGATACACTTAAGCGCGGCGACACGGGTGAAGTAAAAATAAATTATGAAGCCCGTGATCCAAAGGCAGGGATTTATTTTATAAACCCTGATGATAAATATCCAAATCGTCCTATTCAGGTTTGGACTCAAGGTCAAGATGATGATTCTCGTTATTGGTTTCCTTCATTTGATGAGCCGGGAATTAAATGTTCATTTGAAATGAAAATAGAAGTACCCGCGGGTTTCATCGCAACAAGTAATGGCGCTTTATTGAGTGAATCAAGAAGTGGTAAATACTGGACGTTTCACTGGCGAAGTGGGGCGTTGATTCCGAGTTATCTTGTGACGCTTACTGCTGGAATGTTTTCTGAGATTAAAGAAACATGGCGTGGAAAACTAGTTGCTTATCTTTGTGAAAAAGGGCGTGAAGAAGAGGTTAAGCTGAGCTTTGGAAAAACTCCGAAGATGATGGATCTTTTTAGTGAAAAACTGGGTGTTGAGTATCCGTACGAAAAATACTATCAAATCGCAGTAGCAGAATTTGTTTTTGGCGGAATGGAAAATACATCTGCCACCACACAAACAGATACGGTTTTACACCCTCTAGAGCTTGATGAAGATTTTACTAGTGATGATCTGGTGTCTCACGAACTAGCGCATCAGTGGTTTGGGAATCTTGTGACCTGTAAATCCTGGAGTCATGGCTGGCTAAACGAAGGCTGGGCTACGTTTATGGAGACGGTTTTTAAAGAGGTCGACCTTGGAGTTGAAGAAACTCACTATTTTCGATTCGAAGAACTCAATATTTATTTAGCAGAAGATTCGGGCCTTTACCGTAGACCTATTGTTACTCATTTTTATAGTGACCCAGGTGAAGTTTGGGATCGGCATTTGTATCAAAAAGGTGGGCTTGTATTAAATATGCTCAAAAATCTAATTGGTAATGAAGATTTTTGGAACGGAACGAAAAATTATCTGTTGTTACATAAAGGTGGTGCAGTTGAGACCGTTGATTTTCAAAGAGCACTTGAGAAAGAATCTGGCAAAAATCTTCAAGAGTTTTTTGATCAATGGATTTTTAAAGCCGGTCATCCAGAATTAAAAGCCGGTTTTGAGTGGGATCAAACTCAAAAAATTGCAAAACTCAAATTTAATCAAAAACAAACTGTAGATGCATTAACTTCACTTTTTAAAATTGATTCAGAAATTGAATTTGTTTTCTCAGATAAGTCGGTTGTGAAGCTTCCTATTAAAATCGATGAAAAAGAGCAGACATTTGCAGCTCATTTAAAAGAGAAGCCATTGTATTGTCGTTTTGATGTTGGAAATTCAATTATCAAAACACTTGAATGGGCATTGCCGCTTGAGATGCTCAAAAATCAATTAAAAAATGATGACGATGTGATTGGTAAAATATGGGCGATTAAAGCAATTGCAAAGGAAGCAACGAGTGAGGGGATCGACACATTAATTGATCGCCTCGATAATGATTCATTTTGGGGAATTCGTATTGAAGCTGCTGCAGCTTTAGGAAGTACACGTTCAAATCAAGCACGTAAGGCCTTGTTACGAGCATTGAAAAAAGAAAAGAAAGGTAAAGTGCGCACGCGTATTTGTTTAGCCCTGGGTGATTTTCGAGATCAAGAAGTTGCAGATGTACTGATTGCGACACTTGAATCTGATAAAAATATTTTTGTTCGTGGTGCCGCAGCCAATGCATTAGGACGTACAAAATCTCAAAATGCTTTTGATGCACTTAAAAAAGCGCTTAAAACTAAAACCTGGAATGACTATGTTGCAACACACGCCAATGTGGGTTTAAGAATGTTGCGCGACGCAAACGCGTTGCCATTATTTTTAGAGAATGCCCGCTATGGAGCGCCTAAGTTTGCAAGGCCCGCCGCAACCATTGCACTTGGCGAGTATGGTCTTGATCGCGTTGAGGTCACAGAATTTTTAAAAGAAAGTTTGGATGATCCATATTTACGTGTACGTTTTGCAGCCACTGATGCACTTGTGCGCAGGCGCGATCCGAGTGTCGCATGGGCACTAGAAGATGCCGCTCACCGCATTGTCGATGGTCATTTTAAAGCCGCAGCATTTCGTGCAGCAAAACGAGTGCGACACAATCAAGAGCGCCCTGAAGAGTTTACTGATTTTAAAGATACTCTTGAGAAGCTGCTTGATGAAAATCGAAAGCTGAAAGATCGCATGGAAATGCTTGAAGTAAAACCGCCGACACTTATCGCGAAAAAATCTAAGAAAACAAAACGTAAATAAGAGTTTGTCGTTATCCGGAGATACCCAAACTTTTGGCTTGTGGGTTGAGATGGTTATTAGACTAAGAACCAGCGCAATTTAAATTGACGCTTGCTTGTCTAGTTTTCTTAAAATTAACCGAAGAGAACATTGGGTATTGGTTCTCATGCGGGCCTCCTTATCAATCGGAGGCATTCCATAGCCTTGGCAACCAAGAGCTTGGCAAGCAGTAACACTGCAAGCGAGCCTCAGGTGTCAGGGCCTTTTTATTTGTATCTCAGAAAATTATGCTTCGAAAGTGGACGAAATAGCGATGAAGTTCTGGCCGGGAGTATTGCAAATTCAATAAGGTGCCGAAAGATTGATGGCATGTAATTGGGCAATTGCGGGGGATAAACTAATGAAGCGGTTCTTGGGTAATCTTGAAAATTCAAAAAGACATTTTTATAGAGGTCTTTCGTTTCTTTGTCTCACAGTAACTTTCGTTTTGTTTCAAAATTTTAGTTGGAGCACAAATAAAATTAAACTTGATGTAAGTTCATTTCGCAATATGGCCACTGGTAATATTGAAATTAGTATCGATACAAAACAAGCGGCATCTCCTTACACCTATGGAATGCCGAATGTTCCTATATATATATCGAAATACGCTCTCTTGATGCATCTCAAACTTTGATAGGAAGTAAGGATGGTCTTTATACTGATGCCAATGGTCGCCTAGATTATCTCTTTAAACATCCTCATAATGGTTCAATGGAGAACTACAGACTCTTTGTGAGAGCTGGTGGACCTCAATGTGATGCAAACGCTGCAATTTTAGGTACCTGCGATTATAAACAGCTCCTCTATTTAACAAAAAGAGAAATACAAGTTGCGCTTGCTGCAGATTGGGGTGGGGCTATTTATGAACTTTGGAGTTATCCGACGACTAAGGGTTTTAACTTAATTGATCATATTGATACTGGCGCTCTATTTCAGGCCTCAATTTACGAATGTCAGCCAAGAGATGCCGCAGGTAATCTTTTGCTAGATAGTACGGGTCGTGTACTAGATGGACACTCGGCCGCATGTGATGCCAGTGTTACCAACCCAGCACAGGCGGGAAGTTATAATAGAGCGGCAAATGTCATAGTGAAGAATCCTGTTGATTGGACCTATGAAGTTGTTAACACAAGTGGCGGTCAAGCTGTTCAATTAAAAATAGTATCCAATGGTGGAAATGTCCCCATGCTTGATTATGCACATGGTGGTGCAGCGACGCACTTTAAGATGGAACAAATTATAACCATGCCCACTGACAATAGCGCTTATTTTGACATTCAGTACAAGATTCACCACATTGGCGATGATGTTCACTGGCTACAAGAAAGCGAACTTCCGTCAATATATCTACCAGATGTGAGTGGCGGTTTAAAACCCCGATTCAGAGGTTATCTTTCACATGCATATACTCGTGAGGGCGATGGAGTTACCATAGCTGCCATTGAAGGTCACCAAAACCCAGTAGTTGCTCAGGGTGATTTATCAATTCATTTAACATTGCGTAAGCTTTCTCAAAATAGTGATTTCAAACTCGTAAACGGAAGACCTAAAATCAAAAGCTGTCATTTGCCTCAAGATCGGCATTTAACAGAATGCTTATCTGAAAATCCGGCAAGCCCCACTTATTACTTATCACCAGTTACATCCGATCAAGGGATAGTTGGATCTGGTGATAAAATTATTTTTGATAGAACATTTAGAGTTAGGACCGATTGGAATTGGGCAGCTCAAAACTGTAATCAAAGAACTCCCACTAACGCGAGTGATTTTTCTGGAACTCATAACACCGTGGGTTTATCAAATGGGGATTCTCGTTTTCTTTGTCTAGATCGTAGGTGGCATGACTGTGGCTGGGAAGGAAATGACCCAACGTGGTCATCTAAGGTTCCCGATGGAAAAGCAATTGGCGGTTGGCTCTGCTCCCAAGGCACTTGGAGTCGTTAGAGCTTAAGCCAACGGTTATCGATTTCAAGAATTCGTGGAGTTTTTGGTCGCTGCTTGTAAGTAGCGGCTAGGTAATGTGCGATTCAAGCAAGATTGAACATACTGACTTGCTTGAACTTGTTTGGCTAAATTGATTCCGGTGTCAAAACCCATTTCATGCAGCATGTAGAGTAAGTCTTCGGTGGCCACATTGCCTGCAGCACCTGGTGCGTATGGGCAACCGCCTAGGCCGCCACTACTGGAATCAAAAATTTTCACACCTGCTTGTAAACCTGCGAGAATATTGGCTAGTGCTGTACCTCTTGTATCGTGAAAATGCAGAGCAAGTTTTTTTGAACCCATAAGTTTTAAAAGTGATTTTGTGAGTTTTTCAACTTGTTTTGGGTTCGCAACACCAATGGTGTCTCCAATGCTGATTTCATGAACACCTAACTTAAGTAGGCGCTCGGTTACTTTTAATACAGCTTTAGGATTTATCACACCTTCGTATGGGCAACCAAAACACGTAGAGACATAACCGCGAATGCGCATTTTTAATTTTTTTGCATTGGGTAAAAATGTTTCGAAGCGTTCAAAGCTACCATCAATAGATGTGTTGATGTTACGTTGATTGAACGTTTCACTGGCTGCTGTGAAAATCGCGATGTTTTTAACACCAGATTCAGCGGCATCTTGAAATCCGCGGTCATTGGGCACAAGGTTCCAGTATTGGGTTTTTAATGATTTACCAAGTGCCTTTGTTAATTCTTTTGTGTTGGCCATTTGAGGAATTTTTTGAGGATTAACAAATGCCCCAACTTCAATATCTGAATGCCCGGCTTGAGATAAAAGTTCAATGAAATGTTTTTTTTGTTCTAGGCTCAGTATTTTTACTTCGTTTTGTAATCCGTCGCGTGGGCCTACTTCAAATATTTTAATGCGCATATGAGCCTCTATTTTTCTAATTCTACAATTTTATCATCGAGTAAGACTTGTTCGCCGGCATTTTTAAAAATATTTTTTATTTTTCCATCAAATGAAGCTTTCAGCGCGTATTCCATCTTCATCGCTTCTAATACACAAACAGTTTCACCCGATTTAACACTTTGGCCAGGTTTGAAATTTAATTTTAAAACCTTACCAGGCATGGGTGAGCGTAGAAAACCATCGGTGACTCCGTGGGTCTGTTTGCTGCGTCGAGCGCTAGAGGATGTGTTCATATCTACTGTGAAAGTGCGGCCTTCAAAGTGCATCCAAAGTGTGGAGCCGATCTTTTTGATAAAGCCGCGACGTAAATCACTCATGATGTCACCCACGGTGATTGATAACGAAGGCCAGAATTATTTGAGAGGTCACTTCCATTTTGATTGCCAGTGGAGGTGGTTGATTTTTGAGCAGCTGTTTTTGCAAATTCTTTTTGTGTTTCGGTTAATTCAGAAAGTTTAAAACTACCTTTGTACTCTTCTTCTAAAAAACGAGTACTGACATTGTTCATTTGATATTTTTTATTGAGCAATACTGATTTTAAAAATTCAATATTTGTATGAACTCCAAAAATAACAGTTTCACAAAGTGTAGAGTACATGCGTCTGAGGTTTTCTTCACGAGTTGGAGCCCATGTGATAATTTTGCCGATCATAGGGTCATAGTTGGGTGTAATTGTATCGCCAACGTCATAACCAAAATCAAAGCGACGATGGGGGCCAAGAGGAAGGTGTAATTCTTGGATTGTTCCAGGGCTGGGTAAAAACTCAAGTGCTGGGTTTTCAGCATAGATTCTTACCTCTAATGCATGACCTCTTTGTGAGATATCTGTTTGTTCAATTTCGAGTTCATGGCCTAATGCTATTGCAAATTGTAAACGTACAAGGTCAACGCCGCATACAAGTTCAGTGACTGTGTGTTCTACCTGCAGTCTTGTGTTGAGCTCCATAAAGTAAAAATTATTTTTTTCATCTAATAAAAACTCAACTGTACCTGCATTTGTGTAATCTGCAGCTTCAGCAATTTTAAGTGCTGCTGCTGTAATTTTATCGCGCAGTTCAGGTGTAATAGCCGTTGATGGTGTTTCTTCAAAAATCTTTTGATGTCTTCTTTGAATGCTGCATTCGCGCTCAAAAAAATGAAGTCGTTTTCCGCGCGTATCACATAAAATTTGAACTTCGATATGTCTTGGCTTTTGAATATAGCGCTCAATAAATACTTGATCAGAACCGAATGCATTTTTAGCTTCTCTTTGAGCTGAGCTTAAGAGTTCAAAAAAATCTGAGTCATGTTCAACGACCTTCATTCCCTTGCCACCGCCACCGGATGCGGCTTTAACGATGCAGGGGAATCCAATTTTTCGAACTTCTGCTAATAATTTGGCGGGGTCTGTTTCAGAGCCAGTGTACGCCGGAGTGACGGGAACATTATTCGCCTTAGCTAATTCTTTGGCCTTTATTTTATTTCCTGCAGTAAAAATTGATTTTGCTGATGGCCCAACAAAAGTAATACCAGCACTTTCGAGCGCCACTACAAATTCAGCATTTTCACTTAAAAACCCAAACCCTGGATGAAGTAGTTCTGCCTTTGCTGATAGTGCACTATTCACAACTACCGGAATATTTAAATAGGTTTCAAGTGATGATGATCCTGTGAGTTCTACGGTTTCATCAGCCATTCGATAGGCTATTGTATTTTTATCAGGACTTGAATGAAGTAATATCGATGTAAAACCTAGCTCTTGGCAGGTGCGAATGATGCGAACAGCAACTTCACCGCGATTGTTAATGGCGACGCGCAATTATGTACCCCTTCGCCATGTGGGTATGCGTTTTTCAAAAAAAGCATTCATACCCTCTTGACCCTCTTTAGAAACTCTCCGTTGAGCTATTGTTTTTACGGTAAGTTTTCTTGCTGCTGGCCAGTTTGATGTTTTTATTTTTTGAATAAGATCTTTTGTGATTCGAGTAGCTTCTGGGCCATTATTAACAATAAGTTTTAGTTTTTCTTGAATAAAATTTTCTGCATCTGCCACAGCACCGGTAAAATGTACGAGCCCAATTTGTTGAGCATGTAAAGCTTTGAACACCTCGGCCGTGAGCATCAAAGGCCTGGCTTGTGATTCGGGAATTTTTCGTAAAACATAGGGTGAAATAATACTGGGAACTAAACCCAGTCTGACTTCACTGAGACAAAATTTTGTTTCAGTTTCAGCGGCAACGATATCGCAGACAGCTGTTAATCCAACTCCTCCGCCCATTACACTCCCTTGAATGACAGCTAAAACAGGCACGGGGCATTGAAAGATGGCTTCGTACATGTCAGAAAGTTTTTGAGTGTCTTTTTTATTTTGGGCTAAAGTGAATTTCATAGATTTGCGCATCCAGTTGAGATCCCCTCCAGCGCAAAAACTAGGCCCCGCACCTCGAAGTACAACTGCTAAAATCGATGAATCTTTTTTTATAGATTTAAAAATTTCTGTAAGGCCTTTGATCAAATCTGCATCTAATGCGTTATGCACTTCGGGGCGTGAAAGGGTGACGTGTAAAACAGAATTAAATTTATCAGCTTTTAAGTTTGTCATCGTCATCTTTCACATGCGGTACACGCCACTGGGCGTGGGTGGTATTTCTTGATTCGTGCTCGCAGCCAAACCAAGCGCTAATACTTTTCGGGTGTAAGCCGGGTTAATGATTCCGTCATCCCAAAGTCTTGCGGTGGAATAATAGGGGCTGCCTTCATTTTCATATTTTTCTAAAGTCGGTTTTTTAAACGCCTCTTGTTCTACTGGCGTCATAGTTTTTTTCTGACTACTGAGTTGATCCATCTTCACTGTTAATAAAACATTGGCTGCTTGTTCACCTCCCATGACGCTAATACGTGCGTTGGGCCACATCCAGAGTTGTCGTGGACGAAACGCTCTGCCGCACATTCCATAATTCCCGGCACCAAAACTTCCGCCAATGATTACGGTAAATTTAGGCACACGTGCATTGCTCACGGCCATAACCATTTTTGCACCATCTTTTGCGATGCCCTCATTTTCGTATTTTTTTCCAACCATAAAGCCCGTGATATTTTGTAAAAAAACCAACGGAATATTTCTTTGACAGCAAAGTTCAATAAAATGTGTAGTCTTTAATGCACTTTCACTAAATAAAACTCCGTTGTTGGCTATGATTCCTACGGGAAATCCCCAAATGCGTGCAAAGCCACAGACCAAAGTTGTTCCGTACAGCGCTTTGAATTCTTGAAACTCACTGCCATCTACAATGCGCGCGATAATTTCACGAACATCAAATGGTTTTCTTGGATCATTTGGAATGATTCCATAAATTTCTTTAGAATCATAAAGTGGATCTTTTTTCTCAATTGCACTTAGAGCCAATGTTGATTGCGCAAGTGACGGGCGATTGAGATTTTGAATAATATTGCGCGTGATCTCAAGTGCGTGATTTTCATCCTCTGCAAAATGATCTGTGACCCCACTTTTTTGACAATGCACAAGTGCACCGCCAAGACTTTCGGCATCAACGATCTCACCCGTGGCAGCTTTCACAAGAGGCGGGCCACCTAAAAAAATCGTACCATTTCCTTTTACAATAACTGATTCATCACACATGGCTGGGACATAGGCTCCCCCAGCGGTGCATGAACCCATCACTACTGCGATTTGTGGAATGCGAGCTGCTGACATACGGGCTTGATTATAAAAAATCGCTCCGAAATGATCGCGATCTGGAAACACCTCTGCTTGTAGTGGCAAAAAGGCGCCACCTGAATCTACGAGGTAAACACAGGGCAAATTATTTTCTAGGGCAATTTCTTGTGCTCTTAAATGTTTTTTAACAGTGATGGGAAAATAGGTGCCACCTTTTACTGTGGCATCGTTTGCAACGATGATGACTTCGCGACCATGAATAACACCTATGCCTGTGATGATTCCTGCGCTTGGTGCTTCGCCGTCAAACATTTCCCATGCAGCAAGGGCGCTGAATTCTAAAAAGGGCGTACCAGGGTCTATTAGTTTTTGAACGCGTTCACGTGCCGGAAGTTTACCGCGAGATTTATGTTTTCGTAAGGCTTCTTCTCCTCCACCTGATTCAACTTGTCGCAAATGCATTTCTAATTTTTTTAAAAGTTTTGCATACGACTCTTTATTGGCGTTGAATTCAGGGCTTGATGTGTTTACTTGCGTTTCAATTGTTTCCACGGGCTCAGATTCGATCACATTTCGCGTCAAATTACAAAAAGTAAGGCCGTGCATTTTTGCATTACAAAAAGTAAGGTCGTGCATTTTTGGGATTTTGGAGATTATTTGTGCGTTGCTGTGCGTTATGGGGTAGAAGTAAGTATGAATTTAGCTGTGGGAGCAAAGGCTTTGTCGAAGCGTTTTGGGTTTTACCCGGGCCCGCTTGAGCCAATGGTGCTTTTGGATTATTTAGCTCAAAAAGTGAGTGCGGATCTTGTGATCGCGCAAAGGTCATTCACCAAAGATGAGCTAGAGTGGCTGATCGAATTTGGTGCAGTTTATAAAAATCAAAAACGAGTTTTAGACCCACAAGACTTGATTCACTCAACAGATACTCTGCGTGTGCATTTTGAGCCGCGGCGATACGCTGTAAATGAATCTGACCTTCAAAAGCGTATTATTTTTTCTAATGATGATTTTCTTATTATGAATAAACCATCAGGTTTACCCATGCATCCCACACTTGATAATCTTAAAGAAAATCTGATTCATGGACTTAGGAAAGTTACTGGTCATAATTATTTTGTAACGCATAGACTTGATGTTCCAACATCGGGATTAGTGCTCATTGCTAAAACTCCAGAGTATCAATCACTGTTTAATAATTTAGTTTCACAAAGAAATTTAAAGAAATTTTATCTAGCCAGAACTCTTAAGCCGCTTCAGCCACGTTTATACCGACACTTTATGAAAGATACTGTGCGCGCTCCAAAAGAAGTGGAGGATGTTGTTCCCTCTGACACAAACGAAAAGTGGATTGAATGTCTTTTGCAAATTCATAGTTGTAATGCTCTCAAGCTCGGAGGTTTTGAATTGGGGATTGAACTTCTCACAGGTCGCACCCATCAAATCAGAGCGCAATTATCTCAAAGTGGAGCTCCAATTGTTGGTGATGAAATGTATGGAGGTATTTCACACGACGAGTTTGGTCTGCATGCGGTTGAGATGATTTTTTCTTGTCCAAAGACTGGGGGGTATCACCAGTATAAGGTCCCATGTCACTGGAATCATTTGGGGATAACCTTGCCTTATAACGCGTCGACCGTTAATCTTAAGTAAGTAGTTTCGCAAGGAGGCAGCATGCAATACAGCAAGCAATATGTGCTTGTGATTTTGAGTCTTTTTTCAATTTCTGCAATGGCACAAAATTCTACAAAGCCAAAATCGAAGCCTCGACAAAAGTCAGATCAAATTCAGCCGTATAAACGTCAGTCACCAGCAATTGAAAATTCAGATGAATTTAGTAGTAACAAAACAGAAACTAAAAAATCAAATGCAGTTCGCACTTATTATTTTTTTCAACCAGGTGCTAAGCGAAGTGCGATTACATTAACTCCTTATTATTCAACTTATAGTACTGAGACAGGTATTGGCGGATTTCGTTTTCAAACAGTAAAGTATACCGAGACAGTAGCACTTCTTTCATATGAATTCGGCCTTACAAGTAATCACACTGTAGGTTTAAATCTTAGTTTTGGAAGTAGTGAATTAAAATACGCTTATGAAACAAATCCTCCTCCTGAAGAGACAGAAAAAGAATCTGGTCTTGGAGATATTGTGCTGCTTTATAAGGGCTTATACCCAATGAAGAAGATGAGTCTCATCTACGGATTAAATTTTAATTATTCGGGCACAAAAACAAGTGCCACTTCAACAGTAACGGGTACACGTAATTCAGGTGGAATGTCTTTTGCCCCGATGGTGGGTGTTCAATATAAATTCACACCAGGCAGTGTTGTGGGAGCGAAGCTCAATTATCTTTTTAAAATGGAGCGCTCGATGACGAGTTCAGCTACGGGTGCTAACGTCGCTATAAAAGAAACGGGTGGTAGTCAGTATTTATTAACTGCATTTTATGAAAAGCAATTTGGTAAATTTTTTCTCACACCTTATGTAGGTTTTGGGAATGCGGGTGATGTTACAACAACACCCGCAGGTGGCACAGCTGTGGCGACCAAGGGTTACACCATTATACCGTTTGGTTTCGACTCACTTTATCAAATGAGTAAAAATCTTCAGTTGGGAATTTATTACCATGGAGATAACCATGGTGCCTACACCTCAGGAACCCTTGAAGTGCTTTCATTCACCCAGCATCAAATTGGTTTGTTCGGTCGATTTTTATTCTAATCTTTAGGTTGCTTCAAACTGTTAATCCATTTTTGAACAACTTCACTGAGCACAGACATCGGCACACCGCCTTCGCTGAGTACGACGCTGTGATATTGTTTGATATCAAATTTTGAACCCAATTCTTGCTTAGCTAATTCTCTCAGTCTTAAGAATTCACGTTGTCCAATTTTGTAAGCAAGAGCTTGACCGGGTGAAACAGCATAGCGATTGATTTCAGTTTGAGCATTGTGTTGAGCTATTGCTGTGTTCTCCATGAAAAACTTCAAAGCCTGGGCTCGTGACCATTTTTTATGATGAATGCCAGTATCAACAACGAGACGTGCTGCGCGCCATGCCTGATCACTCCACATTCCAAACATCGAGAGCTCATCACGGTAAAATCCAACTTCACTCATCAAGAGTTCGCTGTAGTGAGCCCAACCTTCGACATAAGCGGTGTTACCCCAACTCGCTCTAAATCTTGGTAGATCTTTAAGCATCAATGCGGTTGATACTTGAAGCAGATGCCCTGGTAAACCTTCATGTGCACTTAATGAATCCATGAGGTAGCGTGCTCGTGTTTCAGGTAGATATGTATTGATGTAGAAGTAGCCAGGGCGTGTGAAATTTTGGTCTGGAGCTCCTGCGTACCCGGCGGCTGCTGATTGTTCCATGACCGGATCAATTTTTCTTACTTCATATTGAGCAGGGGGCATATTTATAAACAACTTAGGTAGGAATGATTTTGCTCGTTCCATGCTTGCGGCTGCTGCTTCATAAACTTCGTCTCGAGTTTTAAAAAAGTTATTGGGATCTTGACGAACATGTATAAAAAATTCTTGAAGAGTCCCCGTGAATCCGAGTTTGCTAGCAATAGCTAGCATTTCAGTTTGGCACTTTTTAAGCTCTTCAAAACCAATTTGGTGAATGACCTCGGGATCAAGGCTTGCGGTGGTGAAATAGCTAATTAATTTTTTATAAGATTTTACACCGTTTGGTTGTGCCCAAATACCGTCGTGATCTGTAGTTGTATGGGGAAGATATTTATTTTTCAAATAGTCATGCATCTTTTTAAAAGACACGGCAATATGTGTGGATAGGGCATCTTGTGCACGTTTTAAATAAACTGGATCTGTGATTTTTGCGACATGGGTGTTAAATGGTGATACCCCAGCGTCGAGTGCTTTAATATTGGCTTCAATCTGAGTGATGGCCAATTCAACTCCGAAGCGCGGAGCAATATAACCTTTGGTAATTCCTTTGTTCCAAGATTTAATTTTATTGTCAAAATACGCAGGCACAGCTTCAAGTCGTTTGATGAAATTTTCTAAATCTTGGGTCGTCTTCAATGGAAAGTATGTGAAAGTGTCGGCAAGCCAAACGTGAGGGCTCGAAAGTTGATTGTATTGAGCCTTTTTTGAAAACCAATAAGTGTGGATCTCCATGCTGTTGTAGCTTCGGAGCTAAGATCCTCTAGGCGATCATTATATTTAGTTTCACCTTCAAAGGTGGACCACATAGGGGCGTAGGCCATAAGGGCATCCCAATAATCTTGGCTTAATTGGGTAAGTGCTTGATTTGCAGTTTCATTGCGAGATTGTTGGGGCTGGTGCAAAAGTTTACTATCGATTCGAAATGCAAATGAAGATGTTGAAGTGAAAAATAACAATATGATTGTCAGCAGTTTATAAACACCCATGCTTTTACCCCCTGGTATGCAAAAATTAAGAAAACTATTAGGCATTGTTTTAATGAGTGGGCGGGGGAAGTGTCAATTGCAAAGATCTGTTAGATCGCAGGTTTTAAGATTTATGTGGAGTAAATAAATTATAAGTAATGATTATTTAGCGAGGATCAATCGCAATCCAAAAATCTGAATCTGGATTGTATAAAACATTTGTCACGTTTAAATTAAAATACAAAGACGGATCTTTTGTTGCACTCACGATTTGATGACCTGCAAAGCGCACAACACTATTTTGAAATTGGGAATGGAAAAACCGGTATGCATCTCGTACAGCCCCAGAAATTACTCCATCAATAACAAGTTTGTTAATATCTGCGATTGTTAAACCTGTTTTATAAGTCATCATTAATGAGTCATTTGCGAGGTCAGCATCTAAGACCTTGGTGACGCTGACATAACTGTCGGCAAGTATTTTATATAAATTCACATGATCAGCTAATATTCTTGGCGATTTAAATTTCTTAATTACAGTTAGACGACCTTTAATTTTTATTAGTACAACGGTTCCTTCACTGCCTTCTCCTAAAACATTTAAAATCGGATACCGTGAACCATTAAATTCTATTTCATCAATTCGGTTTTTGGGTGGAATTAATCGTTGTTTTAGTATTTGTAAATGGGCCTGAACAAGTTTGGGTTTAGCTTCTGCAATAATAGAATGGTTTTCTTGAATATATTCATGTGATAATTTTATTTTTACGTCGGGTTTAATTTCATCAAATTTTATTGGTTTACCATTTTTTTTCTCAACCCATTTTACAAAACTCGATTTAATTCGTGCATTGCCATCCAACGCCCCTTCAACTTCATCAATAAGAAATTCGTCAATTGAACTAAGTGTCTTAATGCAAAATCCATTTGGGCGAATGGTGGCATTAGCAGGCGAGGCTAAAAAAACTAATAAAATAGGCAAAATAACTTGATACATATCACGGCTATAAGCACGCAATATGCCAAAAATGAACTCGCTTATAAGCTGTAGGCATGGCTAGGTGCAGGTTTAAGGGGTGAATAAGATCCAGAAATTGTCACTAAAAGTGAGAAAAACTGTCATTTTCTATGGGTGACTTGCCATTGGGTTTTACGCGTGATATTTGCTTTCATCTGAGGTTTGGGGGATATAATGCAATACTTTTACAAGCTAATTTTATCGTTAACAACCTTCGTTTTCTTGACGTTTCCGGTTTCTGTAAATGCGCTAGCGCCTGTTGTTTACCCACAAATAATTGCAACTTCACTTGCCCCTTCAGGTATTGAAGCGATTATTGAATTCACTTCCACAGTTGTTATGCCTGAGAATACGCAACTCACCCAACAGACGTTAACGAATATGGCTATAAAACAGACGAGTCATCTTTTGTCTGTATTTGAAGTTGAGGAATATACAAAAAAAATTGGTGGATGGAGTTCTGATGTATTGGGTTTGATAAGCCTTGGACCCATGGTTTCAGTGACTTACATCTCAGATAAAAATACAAATCTAGGTCACGAGGTAACTTACAGAGCCGTTCAAAGAGTAATTGCGCGTCGAAGACTCATACAGCCAGGTGAAACAAAAGCCCTGCCACTTTTTATTCCACGAGATCCTTCAAAAATTTATGCATTAGAATGTACATCTCGTCAGGTACCTGAGAAAGAATTTTTCTTTTATTTTTGGAATCCTTTCAAGCGAGGTTGTGCTTCGCAATTAACGGGTGTGAATAAAGTAGATGAAGTCACAGCGTCACTTACGGGATTACCAATTCCTAATCCAGAAACAACTCGTCCTGATTACGCAAGTCTTGCTGCACAAGCGAGAGCAAGAGGTGAGTTGCGCGTATCTGTTTTACTTGGATTTGATAGCAGTTGGAGAAATCGTCAAGATGTTGGGAGACGCAGTTACAACGCCCTTATTGATCAATTTGTAAATAAATCTGGATTCCAAATTGTGAAGGTTGGCGATTACAAAACAAAACCATTTATTGATTTGGTACGCGCCGAAAGTGCGACGCAGCCAAAAGTAAGTCTGTCAATTTCGCTTACTGAAAGTGATATAGACAGGCCCGTCATTTTTGCTCAGCGCGCTCGTTATGCTTATGAAAATTCAGATATAGTTGTATATGCAGGGCATTCTGGTCTTGGTGGAAGCTTGAACTTAGACAAAATTGCAGCGTTTAGTAGCTCGAATCCGGCAATGCCCATTCCGATTCGGTTTCCGAATGCTTATCAGATTTTGTATTTTGATAGTTGTGCTAGTTATTATTTCTACGCTCATTCATATGCATTGCAACGTCGTGGAATGCGCAAAGTCGATGTTATCAGTAATGGTCTTGCGAGTTATTTTCTCAGTCAAAATGAAGATATTCGTGTATTTGTAAAAACCTTTAGTGCCCTTCAAACTTTTATCGATGCTGAAGGATCACCTTCATGGCTCGATATTCTTAATCGCATTGAACGAGCACCTGGGCCAAGCTATTTTGTAAACGTGTTACAAGTACGTCAGTGAAGCGGGTGAACAGGTGGAGATTTTAAATGTCTTACAAAGCTTCGAAGTTTTTCAACCTCAGGTGATGGCGGCGATTTATTCATAAACAAAGTGAGATCGTTGTGGGCGTCAGCGAAATGTCCAATTTGGTATAATAACAAGCCACGTTCTTTATATTCATTCACCCGCATGGGGCTAGTTTCAATAATCATATCTAATACTGTTAAGAGCGATGACCACTGTCTCGAATCAAGATACATTCCTTTGAGCATTCCTAAAAAGCGAACCATCATTTGCGCTTCAGTAGGTGTTTCAAGAAAAGTTCCGTTAAGAGCGACACTTTTGCCCATTTTTTGAGATAACTTTTTTTGTAGTTCAGAAACAGAAAGAAGTTTTCCTTGATCTGAAGGGTCTAAGAAAAAAAGTTGATGGCGATAAAGTGTCTTTACATAAAAATGGCCAGGAAAATTTACAAAATTTATCGGTGCAAGACCTGAGCGTTGACAAAGTTCACGGTAAAGTAAAGCCAGTGCTAATGGGTGACCTTCGCGGTTTTCTAAAAGCTTAGCCATAAAAAGTGAATCGGGATTATTTTCCCCTGTTTTTTTAAATTGTTTCTTATTAAATAAAAAATCATTGAGCGCTGATATTCCTTCAATAGCATCATTGTAAGGTTGGTTTTGTGAAGCAAACTCATGAATAAGAAAATCGATACGTTTACTTGTTTTTTGAGCGCATACTTGTTTGCCGCTTAAGATTTCATGGGTTAATAAAATGAGTGGAAGTGTGGTTACCCGAGAAGGTGATGCTGCTAATGCCACTCTATATGATGTCAAATCGATACGAGCAATACTCATATGAAAAACTGTAAGATAATTTTTTTAATTCTACAAGACTAGAACATGGCGCTAAATACCAATGCGCATTAGAAGTTACGCGTCATAAAACCGAGTGTTTTTACTTTTGCGGGAGTTGTGCTTTTAGCGATTCAATTATTTTTTGTTCTTCAAGATCCTTGGCAGTAAAGTCTTGGGTAAGTTTGTCATTTTCGGTAGTTGCATCTTTAATTTTATTTTCAATATCGGTGAGCTCTTGTTCAAATTCACTTTGTTTCAATTCCCCAATGCTTAACGCTTCGTCACGTGCTTCTGTATTCGTAGCGATTTGACTTTTTAGGTTATCTAAAACCTGTTTTTGTTCACCTAGATCATAGGTCAGGGTTTTATGTTTGAGTTCAAGTTCTTTACCAGTCAATGGCTGTTTACGCATGATCATGTAGCCCTTAACTTTTGTAGCTAAGTCGTCGCATTCTTTTCCAAGCGCATCTATTTCTTCTACTGTCTTTGTAAAACTTTCTTTAGCTTTCCTTTCAGCAGCAAGTGCTTCGTGATTTGGATTTGTTTTGTATTGCTCGACATAAAAATTAAGCCGAAAGGGATCGTCACTATCATTTTGTTGAAAAATTTCATATTTTCGCAAGAGATCTGTCAAAGCTCCTTGTTTAATTTCGTCTTCAGCTTCTTTGCCTTTTCCTTCGAGTTTTTTTCCGAGGTTGGCTTTTTTTTGTGCATCGGGTGTTGCGCTTTTGTTGAGATAATCAACACCTTCACTTAGTGAAATGAAAAGTTTTACCTGCTGATTGCCGGGCATAATCATTAGGGCCCAGTGTTGTGTCGGAACTCCGGAACATGCACTTAAAGCTCCACGCATAACAGCATAACTGATAATTCCCAAAAGAAAGTTCCGCGCCGCATCATCAGTTACGGTGTACTGACTTGCATCAAATAGAACTTTAAAACGCCCCTGATTAATTTTTTGCTCGAGTTTAAAGCGAACAGCGGCGGCTTCGGATTCTCCGAGACCACCTATGATTGTGACTACTTGTATTTCACCTTGAGTTGAAAAGCTAATTTCCATGATTCAAGTCTACTTACCTTGACAGTTATTAAGCAAGCCCGAGAAGATGTTGAGATGGCAAAAAAAGATGCAAGAACACCCGATCAAAAGATAAAACAGCTAGAGATGGAGCTAGAAGACCGCGAACGCGAACTTTTAGCGTTCAGAAAAGAACTTGGCGACGTGAATGTTCAGCTGGAGAAGTTTATCAACCAGATGTCCAATGAATTGCAACTGGCTTCACTCATTCAGCGAAGTCTAGTGCCCACAGAGATACCGACGATTCCTGGTTTTGAGTTTTCTACAAAATTTGTAGCGTCACCCATATCTGGGGGTGATTATTTCGATATTTTTGAACTCGAAGATAAAATGCGTTTTGGAATCATCATGGCCAATTCATCTGGTCATGGAATGGCCTCACTTTTTTTATCGGTATTATTAAAGCTCACAACTCAAATTGAAGCGCGTAAAGGTCTGGACCCCAGCGAAGTTTCAAATAATATGACTAAAGAAATGCAAGGTGCTGTTAATGCAAAAGATACGACAAATCTTTTTTATGGTGTCATTGATCGTCGTCGTTACACACTGACTTATTCAAAAGCTGGAAATATAAATTCTTATATTTACAATCGAGAACAAGATAAATTGGTGAGGCTCGAGGCCACACAAGGCCCTATCGCTAAAAGTTCAAAGCCAAATCAAAAGAGTGAAACCATTTCTCTGGATCCGAGAGATAAACTTATTGTTACAAGTGAAGGTCTAACAAAGGCTCTAAATCGCTCTGATGAAGCATTTAGTGAAGATCGTCTTTTTGAGCATATTCTAAAAAATCCTGGTGCGAAGTGCCACGACATGCGAAATGAAATATTGTTTCAGTTAGAAAAGTTTACAAATGGCCGCGATTACATTCAGGATTTGAGCATTCTCGTGATGGAAGTAAAAGACAAAGTTATTAAACTTCGTAAAGGTTGACATCATCCTCCTCAGATATAAGCTCAGATGTTATGGTAACTCAGTTATTTAAAAGAGGATCATATTTTTTAGGTGCCTGTGCCCGTGAAGTTGGTGCCAATGTCATGGCAGCAAATTTATATCCATTTGGTTTTTTTAATGCAGCACTCAAAGCGCAAAAACATTCAACCCTTGCCGTAAATCCAAGGCCTATCATTCTTGTTCATGGAATTATTCACAATAGATCTGCATTCGTTTATTTAAAGCTAAGAATGCAAAAACTTGGTTGGGAAAATATTTATCCGCTCAATTACAGTACATTTCATGGAAATGTCTTTTATATGGTTGAGCAACTCGCTGAAAAAGTGAATGAGGTCATGCGTGTCACGGGATGTGATCAGGTAGATATTGTTGCACATTCTTTGGGTGGAATTGTTTCGCGTACCTATATGAGTTTGGGTGAAGGTCGAGGCAGGGTAAAAAGATTAATCACTCTTGGAACGGCGCACCAAGGAACAGCTTTAAGTTTTTTAGCTAAAGGGCTTTCTCGCGGAGCGTTAGATTATGATATGAAGATGAAGTCATTTTTACTTCGTCTTTTAGAAAACACGGCTCTTCCAAATAATAGTGAAGTGGTGAGCATCTATTCAGCATTTGATTGGACTGTTGTTCCCTCTGACAATGCTATTATTCGTGGTCAACCTGAAAGTTCATTTAAGAATGTAAAATTAGATTATTTAGGTCATACAGGCCTTCTGTACAGTAACGAAGCCTTCGATGTCGTCACAAAAGAAATACTTTCAATAGAAACTCAAAGAGCAGATTAGATTTGCCAATGGTTTTCCGATATGATCAAAGGCATATCATAATAATTTTTCGCGCGCGCGAAAGGACAAATTTTCATGGCATCAGAGTCGAAAGTTGAAGTGTATGACAAAGCAATTGATAAAGGATTAGAGGGGATCGTCGCTTGTACGACAGCGGTTTCTTCAATTGTCGATGCCACTCTCACTTACGCAGGTTACACAATTGACGATTTGTCTGAACACTCAACCTTTGAAGAAACAACATTTCTACTTTGGAATAAGCGATTTCCAAAAGTTACAGAGTTAGAAAAATTCAAAAAAGATTTAGCTCAAAATATGATACTCGAAAAAGAGTATGTAAATTTCTTAAAAGGACTTCCCAATAAAAACGTACATCCCATGGAGTGGCTCAGAACTGCCGTATCAGGCCTAGCACTCTGGGATAAAGAAGCTACCGATATCTCCGCTGAATCTAATCAACATAAAGCACTTCGTTTAACAGCTAAAATGGGCCCAATCGTTGCCGCACTTGAGAGATTTCGCACCGGTCAACAATTGCTCGAGCCAAAACTTGATAAATCACTTGCTTGGAATTTTTTGTATCTGCTTAAAGGTAAAGAGCCTGACCCCTATCATGTGAAAGTATTTGATACCGCTCTCATTTTACATGCTGATCATGAGTTAAACTGTTCAGCATTTAGTGTTCGTGTGACCACAAGTTCTCTGAGTGATTTACATTCTGCTATCACGAGCGGAATCGGTACACTTAAAGGGCCTCTGCATGGCGGTGCAAATGAGCAAGTCATGAAGATGCTCCTTAAAATCGGCAACATGAAAGAATGTGAAACTTTTGTTAAAAATGCGCTTGAGAACAAAGAAAAAGTAATGGGTTTTGGTCATCGCGTTTATAAAAACGGAGATCCACGGGCAAGAATTTTAAAAAGCATGTCACAGGAACTTGGTAAGCGCCGTGGTGAACCACAATGGTATGATATGAGCGTTCATATTGACGATATCATGCAAGACAAAAAAGGCCTTTTGCCCAATGTCGATTTTTATTCAGCCAGTGTTTATTACTGTCTTGATGTTCCCATTGATCTGTACACACCTATCTTTGCTGTAAGCCGCATCTCTGGTTGGATTGCACATGCGTTTGAGCAATATGCAAACAATCGTATTTATCGTCCACGCGGCCATTACTCTGGCAATCGCGATCTCAAATGGGTCGCCCCTGATAAGCGATAATTAAATTTCGTCTAACTTCTAAACAATAAATTCAAATTTCAAAATTTGAAGTTCAAACCTTTGTCTTAAGTTCTTAGTCCAGATTCCGATCATTTAATTGGGCAAATTGAATATATAACTGAAGGGCAGTGTATGAATGCGCAATACAACTTTATTTTGGTGAGCCGAAAGACGGGCGATGCTTTCAAAATTCGCGATGAAATAGAGCGTAATCGACTTTACTCTGTTGAAATGATCGAAACCGCACCGGCTGCTTTGGGTCGTCTCGCAAAAGGGGACATCAGCTGTATGGTTTTTAATTTTGATAGTTTTAATCAACAAAAAATCAGCGTCATCACTAATCTTCGCGATATGGGTTATACATTTCCCGTCATCATTTTTGCCGCATTCGTTCAAAAAGAAGCCTATGATATTGTGAAAAAAATGGATCGCGTTATTATTATCGAATGCCCTTTTGAAGCCAAAGATGTTTGGGGAATATGTCAAAAAATAGTTCAAGGTGCAAAAGTTAATCAGCGTATTTTTCGTCGATTCTATACAAATCAAAAAGCGGTACTTGAAAAAACAATCAGCGGTGAAATCATCGCGGGCGCAATTTATAATCTCAGCCATGGTGGAGCCTATATGGAGTTGCACTCAGGACGCGTGAGACGCGGTGAGATTCTCAAGGTTACAATTCAATTAAATAAAATTTCAAAAGCTTATAATGTCGACGCGCAAGTTGTCTGGACTACTCCACAGGGTTTTTGGCTGGGAAAGCCTGCTATTGGCTTAAAATTCATGAAGGCAGGCGATGTCTACAGAAATTTACTCGACAAGCTGTAACAGAGTTTAAAGTTCGAATCGTTTTGATTGGGGATATAAATGTCAGATAAATCAAAATATACATTTCTTCTGTTCAGACAAGAATCAGAAGGCTGTGACCAAATTGTTGCAGAGATTGGTGCAAATCCACTATGTCAAATAATTCAAGTCGATACGATTCGTGAAATTTTTGATCATGCGGCGGATGGTAGTGCGAATTCATTAATTTTTAATTTAAAAATTTTTGACTCCAATACACTTAAGGTTATTCAAAAAATAAAATCAATCACACCAACACTTTCTACAACAATCGTTACAGCGCAGAAAATTCAAAATATCGACATGCAAAAATTAAAGAAATACAATGAGATTGTCATTATAGATAAGCCTGTAAAGCATGGTGATTTTGCATTGCTGACGGAGAGACTTGCAGAAGGCAAGCCAATATACTTTCGCGAACATAAACGATTTAATACGATTCAAATAGCCCATCTTGAGAAACTGACCTCTAATGAACAATATGAAGGTAGTGTTTATACTATTAGTAAGGGCGGCGCCTATATTGAACTTACCAAGGGTAATGTCAAACCAGGAGAGCTCTTTCGCGTCTCTATTAAATTAGATCAATTATCAAAAGCGCATAATTTTAATGCTGAAGTGATTTGGACTGCACCAAAAGTGCGGCAAGGGCTGGCAGTTGGCCTGAAATTTATTAATGAAGAGCAAGTCTATAGAACTTTGCTTGAGAAGGTATAAAATATGAGTAAGAGCGGACGTCAACAGTATTTACTAATTAGTCATGTCGAAGAAATCGGTTCCGAAATAGAAAGTGCGCTGACAACTGGTCGTGCATTCACTTTGCATCGTGTGGCGAGTCTCAGTGAGGCGCTTCAAAAACTATCAGATGGTGAAATTAAATGTGTTATTTTTAGTATTCCTGTTTTTCATCAGAAAAGTGTCAAATTTATATCTAAACTTCGTGATATTTATCGAGAGATGCCAATTATTATCGTATCAGGAAAAATTCAGAGAGAGGCGTTTGATAGCGCAACTGAAATTAAGCGTGTTGTTATTTTAGAGCAATCATTCGTAAAAACTGAACTTCTGGCAATATGCGAAAAAGTAGCAAAAGGCCACGAAATCTATCAGCGTAAAACCAAACGATTCTCAACTGACCAGATGGTTGATTTAGAGCGGATGCTCACTGGCGAAGTAATGAAGGGTTTTTTATTTAATCTTAGCCAAGGTGGTGCATTCATTAACATCGAGAGAGGTGTTATAGTGCCCGGGGATATTCTAAAAATGAATGTTAAACTCGATAAGTTGGATAAATCACATCTTGTTTTTGCAAAAGTAATATGGGTGTTACAACAAGGTTTTGGATTAAATAAACCAGGTGCAGGTTTGAAATTCATGAAGGCTGAAGAGGTTTATAGTAGTCTTTTAGATACCGTTAAATAGACGGTTCGTGTTGCTTGAGGCTTAGTTCCTCAATTTGAATAGTGACGTGTTCAATATTAAATCGCTTTTTAAGCATTTCTCTAATTTCACATAAAAGTTCATGTCTTGATTCACCAACAGCAACAACGTGTACGCTGAGACTCACCATTCCGGATGTAATACTCCAAACATGCAGGTCATGTACCTCTGTGATGCGCGGAATTTTACTTATAGCATCTTGAATTTCATCGCTATCGAGATGCAGTGGTGTGCCTTCAAGAATTACGTGTGCGGTATCTAAAATAAGTCTAAAAGATGATGCGATAATAATAAGTGCAATGATAACACTCACAATGGGATCAGCTTTAGTCCAGCCATAAAAATATATTAATAGACCTGCGATCATTGCTCCTAGTGAACCTAGGGCGTCAGCTAAAACATGAAACAAGGCGCCACGCATATTGGGATGTGCGTGATTTCCGTGAGTTAAAAGCCATGCACCAACAAGATTAAAAATAAGGCCGCCTGTTGAAATCCAAAACATTTCCACTGATTTGATTTCTACAGGATTATTAAAACGATCCCAAGCTCCCCACATAATCACACATGAGAGGAGCACTAAAAAAATACCATTGATGAAAGCTGCTAGTATCTCTAGGCGTAAAAAACCATAAGTACGATGAGCCGTGGCTGGTTTAGAACTCATCATGAAAGCAAAGAGACTTAAACTTAAAGCCGCTGTATCAGTGAGCATGTGAACAGCATCTGAAATAAGGGCTAATGAATTTGTGTAAAACCCCCCAAATGCCTCGGCTATCATGAATAAGAAGGTGAGGGCTATGACCCACTTTAGTTGCCGTATGTTTTTTGAGTTATCTAAGCCATGAGAGTGACTCCCATGCATATGGGGGTGTTGATGATCGTGATGATGTTCATGGTCATGATGCGTAGTGCCCATAATAAAATAGCTATTCTAGAAATGCTGCCTTGTCACGAAAACTTTCATAGTACAAAATGGCGCTCATGATCAAAAAAACGAGTAAAACTAAAATCAGGCTCACACAATCCGTTTCTTGCGCGGGTTGAGCCGCTAAACTGAGCCCAGCGTTGCTGCGGCAAGCAGTTAAAGGTCTAAAACAGCCGGCTGATCCCAGACTTCTTGTTGGGTTCGATAAAGCCGACGATGCAGGTGTGTATCTAATTTCTCCTGAACTTGCCTTGATTCAAACCGTTGATTTTTTTACTCCTATTGTTGATGATCCGATTTGGTTTGGGCGAATTGCTGCGGCCAATTCTTTAAGCGATGTTTACGCCATGGGTGGAAAGCCTTTAACCGCACTGAATGTATATTGTGTGCCTGAAGATCTTGATCCAAAAGTCATTGGTCAAATTCTTCAAGGTGGGATCGAAAAAATGACTGAAGCAAAATGCGCACTAGTCGGTGGGCATTCAGTGAAAGATCTTGAGTTAAAATACGGATTATCGGTTACGGGAACCATTCACCCTGGACGTATTTTTTCAAATGACAAAGCCCTTGTAGGGCAAGCATTGGTACTTACAAAAAAACTAGGCACAGGAATTATTACAACCGCAGCAAAGTTTGAAGATTGTCCCAAAAAACTTCTGAAAGAAGCCATTGAACAAATGGCAAGGCTCAATGAGCGAGCCTGTAATGCCATGATAAAGACAGATGCCACCTCATGCACAGATATTACGGGTTTTGGATTTTTGGGACATCTTGCTGAGATGACGCGCGCAAGTCAGGTGAAAGCTAAAATTTATTCTAAGAAAATTCCATATTTCAAAGGGCTTGAAAAGTTAATCGCAGATGAGTACGTCACTCGGGGTGATAAAACAAATCGTGAGTACGCAAATAATGTTGTATTTAAAAATGTCGAAATGTTTATGCAAAGTATACTTTTTGACCCGCAGACTAGCGGCGGTCTTTTAATTTCAATGTCTAAAAGTAATGTAGAAAAATTTCAACTTGAGATGAAAAAGGCAGGTCAACAGTCTTGGGTCGTTGGTGAAATCACGGCTAAAGATCGTAAGGGATCGATCGAAGTAATATGATTGAAACTTTTTATTTAGATCGCCCAAAATCTGCTAATGCCCTTGATCTCGCTACTGCTAAACAAATTTCATTAAAAATTAAGAATTGTACAGGGCTTGTCATTGCCTCAAAAAATTCAAAAGTTTTTTGCTCTGGTGGCGATCTTAAAGCTTATTCAAAAATGAAAACAAAAAATGAAGGTATAAAAGTAAATCGCGAGATTCGAAAAACACTTGATGGGTTTCAAAAAGCCCCCGTTATAATAGTCGCAGCCGTTGAGGGTATATGTATTGGAGGAGGCTGTGAGTTGGCTTTAGCCGCTGATCGTATAGTGGCAAGTTCCAGTGCGCGTTTTGCCTTTAAACAAGTTTTACTTTCATTATCCCCTGGATGGGGCGGAGCACAGAGATTGTTAAATCGTGTCAGCGCTTCCATTGCCTTTGATTGGCTTACGTCAGGTCGCTGGGTGAGTGCGCAAGAAGCATTTCGTTGTGGTTTGATCGATGAGATCACGTCACCTGGTACTGTTGAAGAAAAAGCACATGAATTTATATTAGAACGTGCCTTCGTGACGCCAGAGTTGATTTTAAAAATAAAAGAAATTGTAGCGAATCCATCTAAAGAAGAGAAGATTTTTGAAAGTCTTTGGTTTTCAAAAAACCATCAAACCACATTAAAGCGGTAAAATTTAATTATTTTAAAGTAGCTGCTGGCAGGCCATTTGTGAGTAGTAACACACAACCATCACCTATTTGCTTAACTCCTGGTACAGAAACAAGGGGAGTTGTCACAGTCGCGATTGTATCAACGGCAGCTTTTGCAAAGGTAATATCACCCGCGAAGGGTCTGAGCATAAGTCGTGAAAAAGCACGTGTTTTAATTTCAGGTAGAGTTTCAGTTGCGGGGACGCCAATTGTAAGCATGTTTTGAAGTAATTGGCCTGTGACATTTTCCCAAGTTCTGTATGCAAGATTGTATTTAAATCTGTCTTTGCCAATTCTTCGGTTAAAGTATTCTTGAACCGTTGGATGTGCTCTGAGCTCTTCTTTGATGTCTTTGAGTCTGTAGCCAGCTGCTAATTCAAAGGCTTGTTCAGTTTGAAATTGTAATCCACCTAGTGGAAGCCCGAAGCTTGTTGAATAGCTAGTAATATAACTATCAATGTCAAATCGCTTAAGTAAACCCAAGCTTATAGTTAAGTGTGTGGTAAAAGCTGCGGGCATATTGGCCCAAATCAATTTGTTGTAATAACTCCAAGCCTTTAAAAGCGTATTATCAGGATTTTTAACTAGCTGATGTTTGTACCATTCAAAATAAGTCATCTCGCGTTCATGCCTATCTTGATTAAAAATAATTCTACCTTGTTGGTCATGGATTTTTTTAGGCTTTACAGAAATGGTGAGTTCTTCTTTTGTAGGGACTTTTCCGAATTGACCTTCATGCATTTCATCTTGTTGAATTTTAAGCCAAACATCCGAGAGCACACCAGAAATTACTGCATAAGTGTAACCACTAAAAAATACCATTCGAGACAAATAGTACCACGAGGTGGGGCTGTGAATGGAGTCTTGGATAGGTCTTAAAATGGGATCCGTAACCCCTGCCAACAAAAGGAAAGTGAAAAAAAGTTCTTGGGGCTTATCTACAATGTTACCCGCAATCATAGACCGTACTGCGCGCGCCATGGCTTGGGGGTTATTAATTTGTCGTTCAACAACTTGCATTCTTGCTACTTGGCGATTATTTAAAGGGTTAAGTTGTCGATTCAAAAAATCGGGATCAACTCTGTGTACGTATTTACGAAAAAGATTCGTGGCTGAGAGTTTGGTTTCATTTTCAGTTCTGATTTTAGCTTCTGTAAGTAGCTCTGGAGTTATAACTTGCTCGACATATCTCTGAGCTACTGATGCATCTAGTTGCAATTCGTTTTTGTAAGGTAATGTAATATTTTTGAGTGTCTCTAAGTTTAGATTTGCATTTTGGGGCACAACTCCATGTTTTGAAACTAAATCTTGAAGATAGAGTTCAGATGCTCGCTCTACAACAAGATTGAAATGGTTTTCAAAAAATATTTTATTTTGCTCGGTAAATTTATTGATTTTTTTATCATAGATATTAGCAATGCCTTCTTTTTTGAAGAAATCATGAAGATCGTTACTTGTATTCATGTGGTTGACGAGGGCTTGGAAAGATTTTTTAAATGCATGTTCGTAAAGGACCTTCTCGACATTGATAAATTGAGTTTCCCAGGCATCTACTTGGTGGCGATAATCTGCTTCATAAATATCTTCAAAACGATTTTTCATCCCACCATTAATTTTGTTGGGTATTACTCCGCGAGTAGCTCTGGCGTAAAGCTTGGGATAAATTATCATGCCAATGAGGGCTTTAGGCTTCCAAATAAATGAACGTAACGCAAACCAATTATTCCAAATGCGCGTGTAGGTGCGCCCGGAGTTTGTAAATGAGCAATAGCTATAAGTAAAATGTTTAATCGCTTGAAAAAGAGTGCTGATCTGTCGATCTGATTTTTGGTCAAGTTGTTGAGTGCTTGGAGTTTTGCCAATAGCTTTTAGCATGCGATAATAAAATCCGCCCTCTCGCTGAGCTTGTTCTAATTCACGTACTTGTTCTTCTGCTTCTGCGTTTTGTTCAGCAGTGAATTCGAGTTCTTTGTCTTTTCCACTTTGTTTTGCATGTGAGGTTGCCAGAGCTTCTAGATATGTTTTTTCTTGGGAATTTTGTCTTTTTATAAAAGCTGTTTTAAGAGCACCTAACCAACTTACTTCTGTGTTTTTGAATTGTGAGATTCCAATTTTGCGTAAGTCTTTAAAAAGAAGATACGAGTTTACAATCAAATGAGGAATTCCCAAGGTCATATAAAGTGTAGTGATAATGGCGCCAAGGCCGATACCAAATCTGCTGATTTTGTCAGGTGCCAAATAAGCATTGTAGAAATTTGAAGGGTTAAGGCCAGCAAAAGTTTCCATGAAGGCTGTCGATGTAAGTCTTGATCCATCTATGGCCCAATTCATGATTGATCGTGTGAGATCTGTTGATAGATAAAAAAGATGAGCCATTTGTTCAGGAAACACAATGCCCATGGCAGTGCCTGTGACGATGGCTCCTGCGATTTGAACATTGGGATGATTTGCAATTCTCAGTATACCTTCATTCAACGCCGCTGTTCGGCTAGCTTTGCTGTGGGGGCTAAATGCAGAAGCTATGAGTGCTAAGCCTTGAATAATTTTAGGCGCGCCATTGGGCTGAGGCAAAGTCATGCGTGCCCAAAATTGATGAAGTTTTGAAAGTAGCCTTTTTTCTGCTTCGATATTTGCGCTGATATTTTTTGCAGTTTTTTCGATAAAGTCTTGGTGCATGAGTTTATCGGAATCAACAGCGTTAGACTGATCTTTCTTTAGACCCTTAAGACCCTTAGCAAATTCTAAAAGCTTTGCTTCTGAACCGGCAATGTCTTGCATTTGTTGTTGAAAATCTTTGCCTTTAAGTTCTACAGCGCGCATGAGGTATTCTTGTAAGCCATCACCAAGTGGTTGCATTTGTGTTAATGCTTTTGGATCAAGCATATTGACATTGATGTTGTAGGCAGATTGTTGGATGAGTGACATCTCATTAAGATGTTCTTTGCCAATTACAACTTGATTAATATGAAGTTGGTTATTCTTTATATCGAGATTATTTAATCGATTTCCAAACTGAACGGGAATTTTAAAAACCGGTGGGTTCACTCTGCCAAGAATTGGATCATACGATTTAAGATCAATAAATGAAATCGATTGCACACCAGAGGGCGTGAGATTGTGTTTTTCTACAAAAACTAGGTAATCACCAAAAACTGCAAAACCAATGACGGGCATACGAAAGTCATAGAGTAGTTTTCCTTGATAATGAATTTGCAGTTTTGATTCATTCGAACTTAAGAAGGTAGGTTTAAATCTTTTTGAATGTGCTGAGAGAACTTTTTGAGTGTTTGTTGAATCGAAAGCGGCATATGTAAGTGCTGAGTAATCGATAAAATGAGCTTTTGGGTTCTCGTGTGAAATAATGTCGAGCAATCTCCAACGATCAAGGGGGCTATTGATCGCAAACCCGTCAAGTGTTTGGCGAAGATGATCAACTTCAGCTTTTTGCTCAGTACGTAAATTAAAACCGGGTACTAAGAGTGTCGGGGTTGTATTGGTGACACCACTGGTAGCGATCACTTGTAAAACTTCAATTCCAGGCTCTAAGATATTATCTTGTGCGCTTGCCGGGCTTAACAACAACGGGTTAAGGGTGAGTGATAAGCAAATCGCAATGTGAATGAACTTTGCTAACGCCAAAATTTTCTCCAGTTTCGAATTACATTTTCAATGCAATGCCAATGCCGTCTGGGGTGACTTGTGATAAAGGTTTTAGTTGGTATGTGTGCCGAACTAATCGTCTGAGGCGTCGTTTTGAGGCTCTAATTCGTAATATAGACCAAAAGTTTTACACCTAAATCAGTGCCATCTAACTGAAATATCAGGAAGATTTTGGCCCGGGGTTTGCTCTTACTAATAGTACGAGCAAAGGATGTTAAAAATGAAAAACAAACTCTCAAGCCTTATGACTTTTTTTTCGTGGATTATAATTTTTCAACTAGCCCTTGGCAGCACACTCGTCGATGTAGCTAAAGCACAAGAAGCCACGCAAGTGCTGACACAAAGCATAGTTACTAATCAAGATGCTCGAATGGCTATTGCTGATGCAGTTGTTGACCCTGCGATTTCAGCTATTGCAGCTGATACAACTTTTCCTCGAGAGTTAGATCTTAGCTCAAATGATCCTATCGTTGATCAAGATCCATTTTTTCAAAATGCTCAAAGTTGGGGGCAAATCACGGGCCAAGTATCTGGTGAATTAGCATTTTCAAATGATGGCCAAGTCTCACAAATCAAACTTCCGTTTCAAAATAAAGTTTGGAAACTAAAAGCACCGATTCACCCGATTTTTGCAACCAGTGATTATGTTTTCTTCGCAGCTAATGCGGGGAGCGATATTTTCTCGGCCTCTTCAAATGACGGTGCTGATTTTGGCGAGGGAATATTCTATGTTCCGTATAACGAACTCTTAGCTTCAAGTGCACAAGAAGAAAAAATTCCTGTTTACTTTTTTCCTATGCCTGGCACGGGTTGGCAAGCCACAGCAAAAGCGGATGTTTTAGTAACTGAAATTCCTCAGCACGATATTGTTGTATTCACAGATACCCAAGGCGCTCCCTTGCCTGTGAAAGTTGAGGATCTTAAATCTATAGCTAAAGTTGAATCTGTAAACTTTATGATGGCTCAAAGCATGGCTATGCAAGCGGCTATTGATAAACTTAAGGCTAATAAGAGCCAAATTGAATCTGTGCGACAAAACTTTATTAATAATCTACAAACACTTAGTAAAGCCGCTCTAAAAGAAGATGAAAAATCATTTTCACGAGCACACGAATCTATCGCGAATAGTTTTGGACAGGTTTTAACTTCAATGAAATCTGTTTTAGGAACAACGAAGCTCACTTTGCCTCGCGGGAGTACCGCGGGATTCGGGATGCTCTTCACGGGATTTGATTTAGACAAATCAAATCAAAGCACTATCTTTGCAAACTATCAGCAAACCAAATTAGAAAAATGGCGAACTGCTTTTCTTCAGGTTTTAGGTATTAACACTGCTCATGCAGATGCCGAACTCACAAGAGTTCTTATTGGCGTTAGTATTGTACTCGCAAAATGCGCATTTATTTTTTCTGTTGGTACAGCTCTGCGATATACGGTTTTAAGACAAAAAATTAAAGAGCGAATGGGTGTTAGCGGTATTGGGAAAAATGGGTTTCAAGTAAACCTCACTGTTTTTGCACAATCACTAACGTTTGTTGCGCAATTTCCCTATGTGACATCTACCAATACTATTGAGTACATTATGGATCGCGCCGGAACTGCTGAAAACGGCCGCATCAGAAAACTCTTTAACGCAACATTTGGTTACTCGCGAAAAATCAATAATAAAACTCCAGTCAATCATAAGACGCTGATTTACGGTGTTGGTATTCTTGGCTTTGTTGACACAGCCCTTGTTGCCTTTCAGCAGTACATGGTCATTCCGTGGATTGTTTCTGGTCTTGTTGTGATTTTTCCTGGTCTTGCAAGTCGCGCTGAAGCTGCCTGGGGAATGGGCGGCAATATGGCTTTATATAATCTCATAGCAGTCATCGGTAATCTTACGGCTTACATTTCTTCAGGTGCTTATGCCTATGCCAATCAAGTTCAAGAAATTTCAACAAATGATGCATTAAGAATTGTCGCTGATGAAATGCGTAAAGAAGGTGTGAATCCCGATGATCCAATAAACAAAAGACTCTTTGATACGCGTGTGAAAAAAATGGTTCGCGCATCACTCAATAGTAAGGGTTTGCCAGATGAAAGAGCTTTTCTCTTTGATGCCAATTCTTTTTATCAAAGTATTCAAGGCTTTTTTGGCTATAAGCCAACAGATAAATCAAATCCTGAGGAATATTATGCAGTTTTAAGACAAGGGCTAGTCTTAAGAGCCCTAAATAATGCAATTGTTGTTGCACAAGATACAAAAAATGAACGTGCACTTGTTGTTTTAAAAGGAGCCAAAGAAGATTTTAGTCTTGTTGAGAAATTTAAATCTGATCCATCAGCATTTTTGACTCCCACAAAAATTAAAGAAGTGGCTGAGCGTTATCGTAATGTACGACAAGAGCTTACTTCCTTTACTTTTACAGGTGGCCCATCTGATCGAATAACAAAGCTCGGTAATTGGCGTAATAAAGGGTCAAATGCAGGAGTGCGGTCAGCGGCACAGATTTATCGAAAAGAATTTTTTAGTTTAATGGAAATAAAAGAAGTTGCTGTGTCTGTCGGTACTCAAACTGCTCAAGATATAAGCCCCGAAGCATTAGACCCGTCACTCAGAGAAGGTCGGTTTGCACGTTGGCAATTAAAAAGAGCTATTACAAAAGCTAATGAAAAATTTGTCGCTCAGTTTAAAGTAGATCCCATTGAACTTTTTGGTGAGTCTGGTGATGCAGCTCAAGCAAATTTACGCACGCAATGGGAAAAACTCTATCGCAGTGAATTGGTAAGTTTAGTTGGTTTGCGTCCTGACTCAACTGAAACACAGTTAATGGCAGATGTTGAGGCTGAAACTGAGAGTTTATTTAAAGTGCGACTTGAGTCAAATGCCTCACTTAAAACATATTTGGCTACACTATCTGCTTATGAACGCGCACGGGTAACAGAAATTTATAGAACAGATGTTTTTGTTCAAAAATATGTCGATGCCACTATTAAAACCGAAAAAGTTCCACCGCACTCACCTGCACAACCGGGTATATTTCAAGGTTTGAGACAAACACAACTAGTAAGGCAAAATAAGGTTCTGACATCGGGGTTGCGGTTTATGGAGGGATTGTTTTCAGACACGCGCTATCAGCGGGGTTTAAAAAACCTACTCTTTCGTACAATTCCACTAGTAGAAGATATGGTTGCCGGAAATCTTCGTGAAATCAGAAGAACGCCCGTAGAAGGTACGTTTGGATATCTTTATAATAGGGTTATTTGGGCAGCAGTTCTTCCCTATAAACAGTGGGGAGTTCAGAGATTGTTTCGTGGTTCGACTATTTCTGGTCCATGGGCCACTACAAATCGTATTCTCACAAAAATAGGGTTTAAGCCTGGTGAGAATGCAAAAGGAATGTTGTCTTACGGAGTTATCGGAAGCTTTGCCACGTTTACTGGGGGTATATTCTTTGGACTTTTCAGTGAAGATATCTTGCGGGGTGTGACAAAGGCGATTGATTCTTGCTCTGCGGTACTATCGAAGATAATCCCTTTTTAACAACTCATTATAGTTTTGGCCAAGCAATTGACTTATTTGTGGAATCCTGTAACTTAAAGGTTCGCTAAATAGGAGAAGCCATGGCTGATAAAGCAAATAAGTACCCACAAAATGTAGCAGGTAAATTCTATGTCGACACGCAGTGCATCTCTTGTGATGCTTGCTGCACTTCAGCGCCCAATAATTTTAAAATGAATGATGAAGAAGGCCACGCCTATTTATCTGTTCAACCAACCTCACCTGAAGAAGAAACTCAGTGTAAAGAAGCAATGGAAGGTTGCCCGGTTGAGGCTATCGGTAACGACGGGCCCTAATGGATCGTGATAAACTTGCCACTCTTATAAATGAAATTGCCACTTATCTTGATCTTCTTGGTGAAAATCCTTTTAAAATTCGAGCCCATCAAAATGCTGTTCGCATCATTGAATCATTTGATGGTGATTTAGAAAAAGCCATCAAGAGTGGAGCCATTGGTGAAGTAAAAGGCATTGGTCCAGCACTTAAAGAAAAATTCGAAGAGTTTTTAAAATCAGGTGAAATTACTGAGCATAAAAAACTTCAAAAAAAAATCCCTCAAGGTCTCATGGAGATGATTCGTATCCCTGGTCTCGGGCCAAAAAAGGTGCGCGCAATTTATAACAAACTAAATATCACATCAGTGGGTGAGCTTGAATATGCCTGTAAAGAAAATAGATTAGTAAAACTTGAGGGCTTTGGTGAAAAAACCCAAGTGAAGATTTTAAAAAACATTGAGTTTGTTAAAAAATATCAAGAATCGTTTCTATACTCCGATGCAGCCCTTGAGGCTCAAATTTTAGTTGCGGCACTTAAAAGTGTTAAGGGCGTTACTAAAATTGAAGTGGGTGGGTCGTTAAGACGTCGAAAGGAAATCGTACGTGACATCGATATTCTTGTGGCTACGAGTGATCCAAAGTCTGTAACTAAAAAGTTTTCAACACATCCCAGTGTTGAGAGCATCACTGGCAGTGGTGAAACAAAAACAAGTGTTGTTTTAAAAAATGGAATGGCTTGCGATTTACGAGTTGTTACTGAGCAAGAATTTCCGTTTGCGCTATTGTATTTTACAGGCAGTAAAGAACACAACACCGTCATGCGCCAAATTGCCAAAGACAAAGGTTTAAAACTTAATGAGTATGGTTTGTACAAGGGAGAAAAACCAACACCTTGTAAAACAGAAGCAGAAATTTTTGAAAAACTAGGGCTTGTTTATATTTCACCAGAAATGCGCGAGAATAACGGCGAAATTGAAGCTGCAAAAAAGAAAAGTCTTCCCCAATTAATTGAGCGCGACCAAATTAGAGGCATATTTCATTGTCATACAACTGATAGTGACGGAACAAATACATTAGAAGAAATGGTCGGGGCTGCCCAAAAACTAGGTTTTGAATATATTGGTATCAGTGATCACTCAGCTACTTCAGCTGGATACGCCCATGGAATGAAAAAAGATCGCCTTCTTGAACAATTTAAAGCCATTGAAGCCCTTCAGAAAAAATTTAAAATTAAAATTTTTAAAGGCATTGAATCAGATATTTTAAGTGATGGTAGCTTAGATTATGAAGATGCTGTGTTAAAGAAATTTGATTTCATCATCGGAAGTATTCATCAAGGGTTTACATTATCTCAAGATCAAATGACCAAAAGAGTTCTCAAAGCTGTAAAAAATCCCTATTTAGATTTTCTAGGTCATCCCACGGGGCGTTTACTATTAGCTCGAGAAGCATTTGAAATAAACATGCACACGATTATTGACGAGGCAGCCAAACAGGGTGTCATCATTGAGTTGAATGCAAACCCACAGCGACTCGACATGGATTGGCGACTTGGTAAATATCTAAAAGAAAAAGGTGGGCGTGTAAGTATTAATCCCGATGCTCATAGTATTGCAGGTCTTGAAGACGTGGAGTACGGGGTGGGTATCGCGCGTAAGGCTTGGCTGAGTGCTGAAAATATCGTTAACACATTGCCTGCTGATAAAGTACTCGCTGCACTTCCTCGCGCTCGTCATCTTAAGTAGAAAGTCAATATGAGCCCAAGGGAATCTAAAGAAGCTGTTAAACTTCGTACTAAAAAAATAATATCTAGCTTAGAGAAAATGTACCCAGATGCCCATTGTTCACTTGATCACAAAAATCCATTACAGTTATTAATTGCCACGATGCTCAGTGCACAGTGCACAGACGCTCGCGTGAACTTGACAACACCAGCTTTGTTTGCAAAATACAAAACAGCAAAAGATTTTTCTCAAGCTCATATTGAAGATCTAGAGCGGCTTGTTCGTTCAACGGGTTTTTACCGAAACAAAGCAAAAAATATTAAAGCCTGTGCACAATCATTAATGGATTTGCATAACGGTGATGTTCCAAAAACTATGGAAGAGCTTTCATCACTTGCTGGCGTTGGTCGAAAAACAGCGAATGTAGTTTTAGGTAATGCCTACGGAATTCCAGGTATGGTTGTCGACACCCATGTGACGCGGCTTTCAAATCGTTTGGGAATTGCCGTCGGGGTCGATGCTGTGAAGCTTGAAACTCAATTGATGGAAGTTGTGTCTAAAAAAAACTGGACAGATTTTTCACATTTACTTATCAGTCATGGTCGAGAAATTTGCGTCGCACGCACTCCACGGTGTAAGATCTGTAAGATATTTCGTTTATGCTCTAAAAAGGGTGTAACAAAAATGGCGGATTAAAAGGAAAGTAAATGGCAATTCGAAAAGTAGCTCAACTTGGTCACCCGGTTTTACGACTTGTGGCTAAAAAAGTTCCAGAAAATAAAATCAAAACTCCTGAGATACAACAACTCATCGACGATTTGATCGAAACCATGCACGAATACAGTGGTGTGGGTCTCGCTGCCCCTCAAGTCCATGAGAGTCTTCAAATTGCGGTGATGGAAGTAAACGAGAATCCTCGATATCCAGATGAAGATGAGATTTTGATTACTGTTTTTATAAATCCTGTGATCACCCCTTTGACAAAAGAAACCATGGAATTTTGGGAGGGTTGTTTAAGTGTCGAGGGCCTCAGAGGTGCAGTGAGCAGACCTAAAAAAATAAGGCTTCAAGCCCTTGATCGCGATGGAAAGAAAATTGATAAAGAATTCGAAGGTTTTTCGGCCATTGCTATACAACATGAAGTAGATCATCTTTTTGGTAAAATCTTTATTGATCGAGTCGAAGACACAACCAAACTAGCCTTTGTAGAAGAATTTCGTAAGTATCATTTAGAAACCGCGAAAGAGCTCGATTAACAAAAAGTAACGGCGTACCTTTTACTTTTTGTTAATCTTTTACTTTGTAAATTACTAGGGCGTGTGTGCCTTTTTTCAGGCGTTCAAAATATGATTTTGCTTTTGAGGCATCGGTTGTTGGGAGCTCTAAAGTTAAAGTCGGTATACCGCGCTCTTTGCCTGCGTAATTTCCGAGGCTTCCAGGGTAATAACCGTAGCGAGAGAAATTATAGTTCTCACTTTCTTTTTTAACGACTCCACGAAGTTCATCACATGATTTGATATACTCTTTAGTAAAGGCCTTCATGCCGTCATGTTCCGGGCCATCATAATCATAAAAATTAAGTGGTGAATGAACAGTTAAAATTTTTGAAGGTTTAAATTCATCAATAAGCCATTGTTGAAATTTTGTTTCAGGCTCTGATCCACCAGTTGTGCCGGGGTTACGACGTGCCTCAGATTTTTGTTCAGTCTTCCAAAGCTTTACGGCTTGTGAATCAAAATCTTTGGTAGGAAAATTACGATTAAGATCAATTCCATTGGCATTTGTGCGTTTTGGCTTTTCAGAAATATAGCCATCAGGATTAACTAATGGCGCAATTATCACGCGATGATCTCGACACAAGTCGGGTTCACCCTTTATCCAAGAGACCAGACGAAAGCCGTAATATATGGGAGTGATCTCATCTCCGTGTACACTTGAGAGCATCAAGGTCGTGTTTTTATTATTTTCACCACAGATAAAATATATCAGCGGGCGACCTTGAACGCTTTTACCGCCAATACGCCAGCCCTCGGGGTTGTAGATGCTCTCATTCCATTTGGTTTTCTTATTGGAAGCTTTGAGTTCATCCATGAGCTTTTTGACCTCGTTAATATTAGTCGAGGGCGCTGGCCCTTGAGCGAGAGCTAGGGCTGAGCTGAATATTAATAGTAATAAAGAGTGAATCATAATTGATTGTCCGTATCTGATTGAATTTTAGATTAGCAATAATAACTGGCAAGCGCATTATCTTTTTGAGATCATAAGTCATGCTAATAGCGTTTCTTGAAAGCATGAAATATATGGGGCATCTCTGGCCCATAGCGTTGCTTAGAATATATATTGGCTATTATTTTCTTTCCGAAAGTCTCACTAAATTTAAGAGTGATTTTTTAGAACAATCTTTTCTTCAAGATATTTTACAACGCTGGTGGGTAGAGGGAATGCCCCCAGAGACAGTCACTTTTATACAAAGTTGGATTTTACCACATTGGCAAATATTTAATTATGTCGTTGTTATCGGCCAATTATTAGTAGGAATCGCTTATATCGCTGGTTTCGTGGTGAGACCCGCAGCAATACTAGCTATATTACTAAACTCGTGTTTCATAGTAGCTGGAGCATCGGAGTATCTCTTGACCAATAAATTATTAATCGCAATGCATCTTACATTTCTTTTCATTGGTGCAGGACGATGTTTCGGTTTTGATTATTATTTTTATAAACGTGTCCGAGGTCTCTGGTGGTAGTACTTCCGATTTTCGCACTTCCGAATTCAATATTATTCCCTGGGGTCTATGTTCCCTTGCATATTTTTGAAGATCGTTTCAAGGCAATGCTCAAGAATATTGAGCGTGAAGGTACAGAAATGGCCTTAAGCTACGCGCCAGAATTACAGGCGGGTAAAAATTTTCCGTCAATGATTTGTGGTGCTGGAATTGTGCGAATAATTAAGCGTTATGATAATGGCGCAACAGATATTCTCGTATTCGGAACAAAGCGCGTGAAATTTAATAAGTACGTTCAAGAATTGCCCTACCTAATAGGAGAGGGTGAGATTTTACAACTTGATCGCGAGATGCCAAAAACCACAGAGCAGCAATTACTTACTGAATTAAGGGAAATGCTGATCAACTGGATCTTCATGAACTTTGATGAATCATCGCGAGCCATTTCGTTTTTTAAAAATGTCGAAGATTTAGAGCCCATCTGTAATTTTGTGGCCTATTACTTCATCACTGATTATGAGAAAAAACAAAAGTTACTCGAAGAAAACAATCTCGAAGTTAAAGCGCAAAGTATTTGGAAATTCTTAAAAGACATGGATTCTATGAGTAAAGGTCCAGATAACAAGATGATATTTTTCCCAGGTACAGGTGGTGGCCCAGGGGGCGGATCCGGCGGCGGTAGTACTGATGACGGTGAAAGCATTAATTAGTACTGTTTATTAGCCCGCGCAAAATTAATATTAATCTTATAAACCGCAACTAAGAGTAAAATGCCGGCGAAGACTTGAACTGAAGTGAGCGGTTGCCCCAACACGCCCCATGTTAGAAGTAGTGCAATAAAAGTCTGTGTGAGTTCACAAAACCCCGCAACACTAGCAGATGTTTTTGAAAGCCCTTTGAAATAAAAAAACAAGGGTATAACTCCCGCAACAAAACTTAAAAGTAAAAAGTTTTGCAAAATAGAACTCTGACTAAGCAGTGGCCAGTTAAGATTCTCGCTCGTTAATTTCCCTTTAATGGCTAGGCTAACAAATAAAGTAAATGCCCCAATTATGAATCTTCCAGCTGTTGCTACTGTTAAAGGAATATGAATCATGGCTCCACGACCCGCCACTGTGCTAAATCCCCAAGCGAGTGCTGTGATTGTGATGTAGAGAAGTCCTATGCTCCAGGTGAAATCAGAAATGTTAAAATTATTTGTGGCAATTACTCCACCGCATAACAAAGCAAAAATCGCCCAAAAACTAAATCCACGGCCCGGTTTTTCTTTTAATAAAACCATAGCAAATAGAACACACACGATGGGTTGAAAATTCAAAAGTACATTTGCTACAGAGGGGTTTAGTTCTTTTAAACTCATGGTGAAAAATGTTGTGCCGATAGCGCTCCCCACAGAGCCACTTAAAATAAGATAAATCCAAGCTTTACGCGGAATTTTTTTAAGCGAAACTTTATTTAAAAATAAAAGGGGCAGTGTGAAGGCGATGCAAAATAGATGTTCAATGAAAACTAAAATTTCAGGATCATAGCTTCGATTAAGATTAACTCTGAAAAAAGATTCTGTGCCCCACATTCCGGCACCTAAAATAACGAAGAGCGGGCCAAGAATGATCCATTTGTTTTTAAGTTTCATACTTTATTGTTTGCGGGTGGGAATCAAAGTGTCAAGAACAACGACCCTGAAGTTCAGGTATAAAAAGGGCAGGATGCATTGGCATAACCATATCTGATAAATGCCCACGGGTTCGCTTTACGGTTTCTTGCACACTACCAGCAGTCAAACCCGGGCGTAAGAGTTTAAATTCCACATGTAGATGGGGGCCGATGACACAGCCACGTTTTGAGGCTTCTTGGCTACGTAGAAGTTGTCGTCCTGACGACCCCGAATAGGCAATCATTTGACCGGGGCGAACTTGTTGACCAACTTTGACTACAAAGTTTTTAAGATGTTTATAAAGTGAATAGACGACAGCACGATTCTTTAATCGATGTTGAAGAATAATAACATGACCTGAACACCCAACAAAACCAGTCCACAAAACTTTTCCAGAAGCTACAGCGTGCACAGGTGTGTTGGTAGCAGCGCCGTAATCAATTCCCTCATGAAAATCGGCAAATTTATTAAGCAGGCGTCTTGGTCCATAACAAGATGTCACGGGTATGTTTTTAACAGGCGATTGCCACCTAGCTAGGGGTGCTAGGGGTATAAGTTGATTAGAAAAATCTCCACGAGTAGCTAGAACTTTCAGAGTCGTAGACTCAGAAACAAATGCAGACGCAGCTGAACAAATGACTACGCTAATAAGGGCTAAACCCAGTTTAAGCACTACTCTTCTCCTCATGAGGTATGCTTAGAGCAAAATCTCTGCCGTAATTGTGTTGATTCTTGTGAATTGCACATGTAAAAAGTTCATATTGGAGGGTACCTATGAAAATTACTAAATTTACGATTCAATCATTTATTGCGGCTTTAGTTGTACTGAGTTTGGGACAAGTGGGTTTCACAACACTTGCACCTGAAATGCCCAGCACTAAAATTTTTCGTTATAAAGTTCAAGTTCCACAAACTGTCGATACCGTTCACTTGAGCAAGCAACTTGCAGCTCAGGGTTTTGACGTTGCCGGCGTTAACTTAAGAAAAAATATCGTAGAAGTTATCACAAATGATGCTGGAGTTGAGTACATCAAAACTCTTGGTTATCAAGGCAATGCTTTTGGTGCTGCTCCTTTTGATCGTGCAGCTGGGCCAGACCCACGGTTTTTGAATCCAACAACTTTGGCTCAAAAATTAAAAGCATTAAACGCGGCTTATCCACAATTCACACGCATCGAACAGATCGGCACATCCATTCAAGGTCGCCCGATTTTAGCGATGCTTGTTTCATCTACACCGCAAGCAAATGATGCTCGTTCACTAGCTAAACCTTCAATTATTTTTGACGGTTTACATCACGCGCGCGAAATTATGACTCCTGAAGTGGTACTCGATGTTGCAGAAACCTTACTTAAAAGTGCATTCGTTGATAACGAAGCTCGTGCTAAAGAAATCATTGCAGGCTGGAACGTTTGGGTGATCCCAATGTTAAACTTAGACGGATCAAACATCGTCTGGAGTAGCAATAGCATGTGGAGAAAAAATGCCCACGCTGATCAAAATCGCGTGTTTGGCGTCGATCTCAATCGTAACTATGTTTACAAATGGAATGCATGTAACGGATCTTCAGGTTCATCCTGGAGTGAAACATACCGTGGCGCAACAGCTGGTAGCGAACCTGAGACACAAGCGCTCATGAAACTTGCTGAGGCAGTTCGACCAACAGCATATTTATCTTATCACTCATATTCTGAATTAATTATTTATCCCTACGGATGTCGCGGACAATACTCTGCTGAAGCATTGTTAGAAGACCGTGTGGGTAAAGAACTCGCTAAACGTTTGCCTGGTGATACTGGTGGAAATTATGCCGTTGGTACACCTTGGCAGCTTCTTTATGATGTAGACGGAGATTCCATGGATCATATCCATGCTAACTACGGATCCCTTGCGTTTACATTTGAAGTAAACGAAGACTTTCATCCTCCGTATTCATTAAGAGAGCAAACACTTGTTAAGCACAGAGCTGCTTGGATTTACCTGCTCAACGTATCTGATCAGAATCTCCTCACAGTAAATGTTGTTGATCAAAAATCAAATCGACCTGCAGCAGCTGCGGTTGTTGATGTGAACACCATCGTGCTTAGCCATGGTGAAATGCCATTTCGCACAAATGCGATCGGCAAATTCTTCAAGGTTTTGGACCCTTCAACATACGTTGTAACTGCTAAACTGCCTGATGGTCGTAGTGCGAAGTTACAAGTTCAAATGAGTGGACGTCCTCAACAGGTTACGATCAGTATTCCTTAATTTCGCTTATATGACACGCCGCAGAGTTGTCTCTCTGTGGCGTTCTTTATTTGACCCAAAACTTAACACCTCCTAAACTCGGCGCTCATGGGAACTGGTTTTTTCGGCGCAATCACTATAGACATTTTATTTGCCTGCCTTTGTGTAGTTTTTAACGCTTTTTTCGTTATGGCAGAGTACTCGCTCGTTAAAGTGAGATTTTCTCGCATTCAAGAACTTGCTGAGGGTGGTGATGAGCGTGCGCCGCTGGTTTTAAAACTCTTAGAAGATATCGAAGGCTACTTAGCAGTCACCCAGTTGGGTATCACGCTTATGAGTTTGAGTTTGGGTTGGATAGGCGAGCCAGCCATTGCGTATACTATTGAGAGCCTCATTCCTATAAACATAAGTATTGATCCTGTTATTATACATACGGCAGCGGTCATCATTGCGTTTATGATCATTTCGTTTTTTCATATTGTACTAGGCGAATTAGTTCCCAGAACCTTGGCAATTCGCTCTGCTGAAAAAGTAGTTTTAGCAATGGCGCCTTTTCTCTATTGGGCGAGAAACTTTTTTAGACCACTTTTATGGTTATTTGATTCGAGCGCAAAATTTCTCTTAGGTCTTTTGGGTGTGCGCACGGGGGTTCGACTTCACGAAAAACTTACTGAAGAAGAATTGCGTTTAGTTTTAACTGAAAGTTTAGGTAAAGGTGCGCTCACTGACGCAAAACTTGATTTAATTGATAATGTATTTGATTTTTCAAAACGGACTGCAAAACATGCGCTCATTGCTCGTGACGGTATCGTGAGTCTTGATATTAGCCAACCGATTGATGTCAATCTCACAACAGCAAAACAAAATAATCATACAAGATATCCGCTCTGTGATGGCTCAATTGACAATGTCATCGGACTTATTAATTTTAAAGACGTGCTTTGGCAAAGTGAAGCGAGTCGTGAGCATATGGAACTAAAAAACATACGTCGTGATATTCTTTTTGTGCCGGAGAATAAACCCCTAACTAAGCTGCTTAAAGATTTTCAAAGAAACAAAATTCATATGGCCATTGTAATTGACGAATTTGGTGTGACAATTGGTCTTGTTACCTTAGAAGACGTTTTAGAAGAACTTGTTGGTGAAATTCAAGATGAGTATGATCAAGAGGCCTCACGTATTCAACTTTTGCGTGATGGTACATACCTTATTGAAGGTGGCACACTTATAGATGAGGTTGAAGATAAACTCAGCATTCGCATTGATAAACTTAATAATACCACCATTGGCGGAGCCGTACTTTCTAAAATAGGACGTTTACCAAAAATTGGTGACGTTGCTGATTTTGATAACTTTAGCTTTGTTGTGAAACTGCTAAAAGGTCGTCGCATTTCATCTATTCAAGTTATCAAAAAAGTAAAAGGCCAAAACCAGTAGTTAGGATTTTATGAACTCATCAGCACTTATTACTCTTGTCATTTATGCTTATAGTTCTTTTACTTCGTCGTGGGGAGTCGGCCCCGGGCTTGTTAAAAAATTTGAAGAATCATGCAAATGTAAAGTTGTACTCGTCGATGCAGGTGATGGTGGCGCTATGCTTGGGCGCTTAAAGCTTGAGGGAAATAAAACTGAAGCTGATATGATTATAGGAATTGATGAGACGTTGATTCCAAAAGTACAAAAAGATTTAAAATGGGCTTCAAAGTTTTTGGCTTTTGATAAGGGCCCTTATGCATTTGTGTACAATTCAAATTATGTTAAGGCCCCACCTAAATCTCTTGATGATCTGCTTGACCCTCAATGGAAGGGCCAAATTGTTATTCAAGATCCAAGGCTCTCAACTGTAGGGCTTGGACTTCTGCTTTGGATTATAAAAGAAAAAGGTGAAGATGGTGCCTGGGAATATTTAAAAAAACTAAAATCACAAGTAAAGCTCGTAACCCCGAATTGGGATTTAGCTTACGGTCTTTTTAAAAAAAATCAGGCAAAACTTGTATTTAGTTATTGGACTTCACCGGCCTACCATATTCAAGAAGAGAAAAAACAAGAGTTCAAAGCGGCAGAATTTATTCGTGGTCATTATGTGCAAACAGAATATCTAGTGGTGAATCCAAATTCTAAAAAACACGAGTTGGCTCAGAAATTTTCTGATTTCATGTTGAGCACTTTTGCACAAGAAGAGATTCCTAAAAAGAATTTCATGTACCCAGTTAATGCAAAGGCAAAACTCACCCCTGCCTTTAAGCAATTGGGAGTAGTGAAAGAGATTGAACCTTTAAGTGCGCAAGAGCTTGAAAAATTAGATGTCTGGCTCAAAAAATGGCGTGAGATTTTTTCATAATGAATTTTTTAATAGTGCTCATTAGTTTTAATGCGCTTTTGTTTTTGATTTTTAAAATCAACTTCCATGAGATCTTACATAATTTAGAGTTAGTAGTGTTTGCCCGTTCTTTGGTTTTCACCCTGCTTCAAGCTGTGCTCAGTGCTACGGCGAGTGTGTTCTTGGGGTTAATTGCAGCTCCTGGTTTTGCGAGATTAGGATTGTTTAAGAAACCAGCAAGTTGGATATTTCTTCTTCCCAATATTATGTCATCAGTGCTCGCTGTTTTATGTTTGCTTTTAACATTTGAAAACTTCCCATACGGACTCTGGGGAATAGTATTGGGACATGTTTTTATTAATAGTGGGTTATGCGCAGTTTGGCTTGGAGCAAAATGGGCTGAGCTTGAGAATCGTTGGGAACCAGTAGGTAGAGTTGTGGGTGCAAAAGAAATGTTTTTATTCAGTCGTGGCATACTGCCTATGATGATTCCACAAATTCGAAATACGTTTGCAGTCGTGTTTGCACTTTGTTTATCAAGTTTTGCTATTCCACTGGTCTTAGGTGGAGGGCCTCAAGCCAGCACCTTAGAGGTTTTGATCTATGAGAGTATTCATACAAGTGGAGATGTATCTTCAGCCTTAGCACTCAGTATTATTCAGTGTTTACTGCAGTTTGTCGTTTATTTGGTGATTTTAAGGCCGTTACTCTTAAAAACAGAGTATTCAAAATTTCAAACCAACTCACCCTGGTTTTCGCTCTGGACCCTATTAACCCTTATAGTTTTAAGCATCTCACTTGTTCCTCTTTTGAAACTCGTGAGTCTGGCAATTGCACATTTGAGTGAATTCAAAAATCTAATCAAATCACCAGAATTTATAGTTGCCGCTAAAAATTCTTTAATTGTTTCTAGTGTCGTTGGAGTTTTAACATTTTTACTTTTAGCTTTATTAGCGGGTTGGGGTTGGAATAAAAAACTGACTTGGCTGCCCACACTAAGTGGTGTTGTTGTGGGTTTGGCTGGCGTTTTAATTTTTCGTACTTCGGGGGTTGTGTCTTCATGGCGCCTTATAGAGGTGCTGGTTTGGGGGCACATGGCAGTAATTTTTTTATCAGTTTTTAGACTTTCAGCCCCTCGGCTTGAAGCTTTGCGAAATAGATATGATCTTGTTTTAAAACAAACCGGTGCTGACAAATTACTAGGTTTTAAGAAAGTTTATTTAAAACTTGGTGCAAAGGTTTATTTAGCAGGTGGTGTATTAGCTGCGTGTTGGTCTATGGGGGAATTTTCTGTTTCTCGCCTTGTTGGAGCTTCTCAGTCAACACTTCCATTGTATGTACAAAGTCTTTTGGGCCATTACCGGCTTGAACAAGCGGCCTTAAGCGCACTTATACTCTTAGTATTGAGTATTGTTTCAATGACAATGTTGGAGGTCATTACTGATGGCTTGGGCTGAGAAAATTTATTTTGAGTGTCCTGGTTTTAAATTAGATATTCCTAAATGGGATTTTCCAGAGCATGGAATTACTTGCGTCTGGGGTGCGAGTGGTTCTGGTAAAAGTACACTCTTACAAATCATGGCGGGGCTTATTGATGCTCCGGGGTTTAAACTTTCTGTGGGCGGAGAACTTCTCAGCGAATTACCGGCTCGTGAGCGAAATTTTGGATTTGTATTTCAAGACTATGCACTTTTCCCACACATGACAGCGTGGGAGAACATAGCTTTTGCTGCCGAGGCAAAAAAGTTACCTGTTGATATTTGGGTTGATCACGCTGAAAAACTTCTTAAGCATCTTAGTTTAGAACGCGTAAAAAATTCGTATGCCCGTGTTTTATCTGGTGGTGAACAACAGCGAGTCGCCCTTGCCCGGGCCCTTGTGACTAAACCACGCATGGTTTTATTAGATGAACCACTCAGCGCACTTGATGAAAATAATCGCGACGAAGCGCGAAGTTTGATTGCACAATTAAGTGAAGAGTATCGCGTTCCATTTATTTTTGTGACCCATGACATAAGAGATGTACGAGCTGTAAGTAAAAATCTTTTGGTGCTTTCAGAGGGGCGTTGTGTTGGTCAAAATACCACAAATGAAATTCTCAATACCCCTGAGAGTCTTGAATTGGCGCGATTGATTCCTGAGAACATAATTTTAGATGTGAGCTTTCAAAATACAAATTGTCAATTGGCTGAAATCTTACTGACTCCAAAAATCCATCGCACCAAGTCAGTTTCAAGTAAATTAATTGCTAAGAATTGGAGTTTTGAAGGAATTAACGCGGCAATGACAAATCGAGTTATTGCTAGCAAGACTAACTTAATTTTAAAGGCTCACATTCTGAGCGCTCATGATGAAGGGGCAAAACGTGTTGGTATTGCAGTGCTATCTGATAGACAAAAAGTAAAGTTTTGGAGTGAAATACCTATTGGAGATTTAAAGGGCGCTATTGATTTGCAGGTTGACCCGACAAGTCTCCTTTTGCTACTTCAAGAAGTAGCTTCTTGAAGGAGGAACTCCGTGGTATTAACTCGTTTAGTCATGATTTTAAGTTTAATATTTTCTGCATTTCCAACTCAGGCTGAACAAACAGGTCTATACGTTAGTCAAAATCTTTTTGGTGTCTCTTTAAGATTCAACACGGGGCCAAGCTCTGTTCAAGATAAAACACTAATATCGTCAGAAACAGGCTTGGGTTACATTCTTGGTGGCTGGGCATATCTGGGTGGCGTTTTTAATTATACAATGGTTAATGAAAAAACTACTGACAGTGGAAGTAACGCTGTCACACATCAAGAAACATATCAGTATTACGGCCCAGCATTGGGCTACATGGGTGAGAGTTGGATGTTCATTGTTCACTATTATGCCTTTGCAGAAATGCGTGACAATGTGAGTGGCTACAATGTAAATCCCTACACAACAAATCGCACGGGTAGTGGTTATGGTGTAAACGTAGGTTATCGATTTTTGTTTGGAGATTTTGAATTAGCTCCCGTGATTTCATATAAAGCGATTTCTTACATTAATTGTAAAGATCCAAACTCTGGTGCCACGAGCGCTTGTAGCCCTGATGTTGTTCAAAATGACATTATTCCTTATTTCTCTATTTTGTTTAATTTTAAATAAATGAAAAATGTTGGCCGTAATCTTCCTAAGAAAGAAGCTGTCGAAAAGGTAAATGGTCAAGCTATTTACGTTGAAGACATAAAGCTTAAAGGTGCTCTTTGGGGCCAGACAATTCGTTCTACCATTGCCCATGGTAAAATTAAAAAAATTACTTTTGACCCAGTAATTCCTTGGAATGAATTTGTAATTGTAGATTACAAAGACATCCCCGGTAAAAATCAAGTTGCCCTTATCGAATACGACCAGCCTTTTTTGGTTGAAGAAATCATTCAACATGCTGAAGAGCCGATTTTACTTATTGCACATGAAAATCGTGAGATGATTATCAAGGCTCAAAAATATATCAATATTGAATATGAAATTTATAAGCCACTCTTAAACATCGATGAATCCGGGCACGTTCAAAAAAGTTTTCATATTGAAAATGGCGATTTAAAGCTTGGGCATAGAGAATCATTTATGATTCATGAGGGTGTTTACCGGGTTCCTCATCAAGAACATATTTATATTGAAAATAATGGAATGCTCGGTTGGGTAACAGACGACGGTGTTGTAACAGTTCAAGGTTCACTCCAATGCCCATATTATGTGGTTAAGGCTTTAAAATATTTATTTGATTTGCCTGAAGAAAAAATCAGAGTCATGCAGACTGTCACTGGTGGTGGTTTTGGGGGCAAGGAAGAGTATCCGTCGCTACTCGCAGGGCATGTTGCACTATTAGCTTTAAAGGCCAAGCGACCTGTAAGAATGATTTATGATCGCGCTGAAGATATTGCCGCGACAACAAAAAGGCATCCCGGTTTAACTAAAGTTAAATTAGGCTGTGATGAAAAAGGAAAACTCACATTTGTTGATATAGAGTTTGTTCTTGATGGTGGAGCCTATGTCACACTTTCACCGGTTGTTTTATCTCGAGGAACTCTTCACGCAGGTGGAGCTTATGCGAGCCCGAGTGTGCGCATCATATCGCGTTCAATAAAAACCAATACACCGCCTAATGGTGCATATCGGGGTTTTGGTGCTCCACAATCACTTTTTGGTATTGAATGTGCTGTAACAGAACTTGCACATAAAATGAAAATGGATCCTGCACAATTTCGAAAACTCAATGCTTATAAAATCGGCGATGTGATGCCCACAGGACAAGTTCTTGGCATGAGCGTAAGCACTGATAAAGTTTTAGTGCGCACGCTTAAAATTTCAGATTATAAGAAAAAACGCAAAATGTACGACGCTTTTAATAAAAAATCTGAAACACAAGGTATGAATTTACGAAAAGGCATTGGTGTTTCATTAATTCTTCATGGTGCTGGGTTCACAGGTTCTGGTGAAGTGTATCTTAATTCAAAAGCAGGCGTTGAACTCGGTAAAGACGGCCGCATACGTGTATTATCAGGAAGTACAGAAATCGGCCAAGGTACAAACACGGTTTTTTCACAAATTTGTTCTGACACTCTTGGTTTGGGATATGAAGACATAGATGTCGTGGTTCCTGATACCCATGTTGTTCCAGATAGTGGCCCCACTGTAGCGAGTCGTACATGCATGGTAGTTGGTGGGCTTGTACATAAAGCTGCTCTTGAATTAAAACAAAAACTTGAAGAACTTAATAGTTCACCGTTTTTTAAACCCAGTGGTGCCAAAGTAAATTTTAAAAAAACAATTCAAAAACTTTATGAAAAATATGGGCCTCTCACTTGTTATTCAGTTTATGAAAAGCCAACTCACGTGCAGTGGGATGATAAAACATATAAAGGTGACGCCTATGCAGTATATGCTTGGGCCGCAGTTGTTGCCGATGTAGAGGTTGATCTTTTAACTTTTGAAGTAAAATTAAAAAAACTTTATTCAAGTGTTGATGTGGGTAAAGCCATTCATCCACTTTTAACTGAAGGGCAAATCGAGGGTGGAATGCTTCAAGCAGTTGGCTATGCCCTGACTGAAGAGCTTGTCTGGAAAGACGGACGAATACAAAATAACAGTCTAACAAATTATATTATTCCTACTTCAATGGACACCCCAGACATTATCGTCAATCTTGTTGAGAATCCGTACAAGTATGGGCCTTACGGTGCAAAAGGTGTGGGCGAATTACCAATGGATGGTCCAGCCCCTGCAATAGTTGGAGCGATTTTTCACGCAACAGGTAAATTTATTGCAGAAATACCAGTGACACCTGAAAGACTTTTAAAGTATACAAGCAATCAAAAATTGGGGATGCCCAATGAAATTTAAATTCAAACTCAATAAAAAACAAGTCTCAGTAGACGTTGCTCCCATGTCTCGACTTCTAGATGTTTTGCGCAATGAACTAAAACTCACGGGTAGTAAAGAGGGGTGTGGTGAAGGTGAATGTGGAGCTTGTTCAGTTATAATTGATGGAGAAGTGGTCAATAGTTGTTTGATTCCTATTTGCCAAACTGAAGGTGCCCAAATCACAACAATTGAAGGTTTAGCAAAGGGGAGTGTAATTTCACCTCTTCAAAAAGCGTTTACTCAGTGGGGTGGAGCCCAATGCGGAATCTGCACACCCGGAATGTTGATGGCTGCACAAGTATTGCTTCATGAAAAAAAAGGTAAAGTACCAACGGATTTTGAAATGCGAGAAGCATTGGCCGGAAATCTTTGTCGTTGCACGGGCTACACGAAAATATTTTTATCAATTAAAAAAGCAGCCCTTGCACTTAAGAAATCTAAGGGTCGAGGTATTTAAGTTATGCGTGGACTTGTTTCTGAAATTGAAATCATCACACCTAAAAATCTTAACGAAGCATTGCTAATTTTAGAGCGTGAGAACTCACAGGCCCTAAACTTCAAAATAATTGCCGGCGCTACTGATCTAGGTGTGGAATTTAATGCCGGACATTTGAAATTTAAAAAACTATTAAATATATGGAATTTGAGAAAAGAAATATCTGGAATCAAAAAAGAGAAAACTGGAATAAGAATTGGTGCACTCACAAGTTTTACACATATTCGAAACAGTAATATAATTCAAAAACAGTTCTCTAATCTCAGTGATGCTGCAAATCTTGTGGGTGGGGTGCAAATTCAAAATCGAGGTACGATTGGTGGTAATATCGCCAATGCGTCTCCTGCGGGGGATAGTCTACCCGCATTGTGCGCCTATGACGCTGTTCTCACCATACAAAATAATTTAGGAAAGCGCTTTGTAAAGATTAACGATTTTTACAATGGTTATAAAAAGTTTGATTTAATGCCCGATGAAATCATTGTTGATATTTTTCTACCTTTTCTTGCAAAGAATACGAAGCATTATTATCGCAAAGTAGGTACGCGCCAAGCACAAGCCATCAGTAAAGTTGTAGTGGCTGGAACCGCTGAAGTAAGTAGGGGTGTAATAACTAAATTTAGTTTTAGTCTTGGTTCTGTTGGGCCGCATACATTGCGTTGTCCGCATACAGAGAAATTTTTAATGGGTGCAACACTTAATAAAAAAAATAAAACAACGTTAATACAAAATGCCCAAGAACAATTAAAAAAAGATATAACACCTCGGGATGATATTCGTTCTACTAAAATTTATCGCGAATTTGTCAGTCGCCAATTACTAGGAGAATTTATTAAATGGCTATAAATTCATGGATGGTACTTGCACTCCTTGCTGGAGTTTTTACGACCTTTCAATCTGCAAGTAACGGCAGCCTTGCCCGCGTTGTCGGTGCACCCGCAGCAGTTACGCTCAATACATTTATCTTTTTACTTTTAGCAATTGTTTATCTTGCTTTTGAGTGGTCACGGGGCAACGTAAGTCTTGAGCGTTGGCGCGAGCTCTCGTGGTGGCAATATCTGGGCGGCATTTTTGGTTTTGGTGTTGTTTTATTTCTAACGATTTCGTTTCCAAAACTCGGTGCACTTATGGCCATTGTGCTTGTGATTTTGGGTCAAAGTTTAGCAGCCCTTTTTGTTGATCACCATGGTTTGTTTAACATGCCACAAGTTGCTGTGAGCCTGCAGCGTGTATTTGCTGTTGTTTTGATTTTGTCTGGAGTTTTTTTACTGCGCAGATAGACCATCAAGTGGAGTATTAATATTTGTAACAACATTCATATCTGTGACGGGAATATCTAATACTCTGGGTCTGTTTTGACGTAAAATTTCATCTAAGCGACTCACATCAGGATCTAATGTTAAAAGCTCACGACAAAATGAAACTTTAAGAAAAACTGGATGCCCGCGATGTTGTGTTCGTACAAACATGGGCTGCGAAGCAATCACTGGATCTTCTAATAAGGTAGAGCGTACTTTATCGACTAATCTGTGCATTGTTTCTTGATCAGGTGGCAATACATCAACGGGTGTTAGAAGTGTTCCATCATCTAAAAGTTTTGAATCTGTGAGACCTTCAATGCCTTTTTGTATTGAAGAAAATTGAGCAGACTCAGGATCATCTTGATAAACCCATAAAATTTGAACTGAAGTATCACCCACTGCGGCTCGAATTACTTCACTGTTTTCTTTATTTACAACAATACCAATTGCCGAACAACCTGCAAGGGTGAGTGTATCAACCCATTGTCGTACTAATGTTTTACCATTTAATTCGGCAAGTGCTTTGATTGAACCGTAACGACTTGAAAGACCACCAGCTAATATAAGACCTGAAAATTTCATGATTCCCCCTCATCAACCCATTGAAGTATTTGAGCGGCAATACTAATTGCAATATCTCGGGGCTCTTTACTTTTCCCCTTAAAGACACCTACGGGACATTGCACCTTTTCAAGCATCGATTCAGTTAAACTCGCATTACCTAATCGATGTTTAAAACGCCGCCATTTGGTATCGCTACCAATAAGGCCGATATGTTTGAAATCGCTTTTAGAGGCTAAAGTGTCAATCAATTTTTCATCTAGATCGTGAGAGTGGGTCATAACCACGGCTATATTGGCTTTGGTGGAAATATCACTTAAGTTATGGTTTAAAAATTTTAATGGTTCTATCAAGTGACCCTGACTGCCTAGGGGGAGTTGATTTATCCATTCAGATCTTTCATCAACGATGTGAAGTTCAATGGTAGTGCCAACTAAAACGGATGCTAATTGTTGGGCAACATGCCCCGCCCCAAAGCAAAGTACTTTTGTGAGTGGCATTTGTTTTTCAAAATACACTTCAACTTTTCCGCCACAACACTGCTTAAGATCAGTTGATAATTTATACTCTTCAACATGGGTTTTATCTGAACTTTCAAGTAATAATTCTGCACGTTTAAGAACTTCAAACTCAAGTTGTCCACCGCCTAAAGTGCCCCAAAAACCACCTTTCCAGATAAGCATCTTTGCTCCTGGAGTTTGGGGTGCAGAGCCCCAACGCTTTGTCAAAATAGCCATCACTTGGGGTTTGGAGGTGTCTTGATTTTTTAAGAAGTGATTCATACAAGAGAAGTATAAAAACTTAAGAGATTTGGTCAATTTTTATTAAAATAATTAATTATTTGTCCAGGGCCAGCCCTTACGCGCCTTAAGATGCATTAATAATTGTGGGCCAAAATATACCGTGCTGTATTGAATCCAGTTTTGATAAAATTCAAAAAATCTTGGAGGATCAACTCGTTTGGGATTTTGCCTATTCAACGGGGCAAAATATTGTACTTCCCAGAGGTCTTGGTGCTTACGAATGGCTAGTATGTCCATTTTCCCACTACTTCCGTGACCTTGATAGTAAGCCGTATACTGTCTGAAAACTTTATGTGAATCGCGGTAGTCGATAATATTAATTTTAGAATCGCCAAATTTAAATTCAGCCCTACAATTATCGGTTGAGTTATTAAATGAAATGCTAAATGGAAAATTGTTAAAGCGAAGTATGTATTCTTGAGCTGAGGTGGGATTTGGAAATTTGAAGTTTAATAGATCTTCATTGGGAGTAGGTTCAAGGCTACGCCCAGTAATGCTACCATTTCGCTGAATAGTGATTACCTCAGTTTTATCGTTATTAGATAATGTAATGATTTCCTCAATGGAGTTCTCTGAAATCACTCTGGTAATTTTTTGTGAAAATATAATGCGCACAGGATGTGATTTTGAGCCAAATGAACGCTCACTCCTATCTTGGTTGATTGAAAGTAATGGAAACTGGAGTTCAACTTTCTGGATATACTGAGAAAAGGTGCGTATGAACGTTTGAAAAATAACTTCGGGTGATAATAATTTTTCTGAGATCTGCGCCATGCCCACTTTAGGTGATAAAAATATCATGAAACAGAAAATAGCTTTCATGAAGGTTTTCATTTTTGCTTTCCCCGTCGATCATCAATGACTAAATCACCATTTTTAATTGCAGAAATTATATCTCGAATAATTGTCTTTACCTGTTGAATGGGTCCATTTGTGTTAAGTATGAATTGCACAAGTGTTAGTTCTTCAAAGAATTTTGATGTCTGCTCTCCACTGCTAATTAATTCAGTGGCAGGAAAATCTTTAAGCAATAGATTGATAATTGAATTCATTGAACCTATCACTGCTGTAATAACTGGTCCGTTAGCAGCATTTTGAAATGCTTCAAGTGAAGTTTCACTGACGGGGCCGATTGAATATATAATTCTGCCAGTAGGCAATGCCAGCGCTCTTAAATTTCTTGTTCCTTGGCTAAAATGCGCTTCTCTTTCAAATTCATTACCTAGAAAGTGAAAATCAATGTCAATGTGTTCTGGTAGCTCATATGACAGCACCGAGGCTTCAATACCTGGTGACTCGATCATTGTTAAGGCTAATTTATCTTTAAGATAAAATCGTGTAATCACACGCTCACCAGTGCGAAGAGTGTCAAATTTCATAACTGAAAATTTTTTAATTCTATCATTCACAATGTAACTAATTGTACGACGTGTTTCGTTGAGGCTCAGTTCAAATTCACGTTTACCTTTAAGTACCAAACTCCAACTAGGTGTAAGGCTGATACCTTCAGTAACTATGTTTTCACTAAAAGTAATCTTCCCGCGACAACCAACGTAATCAACTTGTTCTATGAGCCCTGTTTTTGTTGGTGAATAAGTGTACTGAATGGCAGCTAGTGGTTTTTTGGGTTGCACTTCGTCGCCCGAATTACAGGCGACTTCATTGTTTGAGGAGAACTCAACACGGTTATCGACAACTTTGGCGATATAGTTATTTGAAAGGTCTTGCACTTTTTGAGAGAGGATATCGCGAAATAATGTACTAAGTGTTTTCACGGTGAATACTACGGGCATAGGAACATTTTGAGCAAAGACCTGAGATGAAAATGCTGTGAGAGTAAAAATTAAAAACCATTTCATTTTCAAATACTCACTTAATTTGGGTTGGTCGAATTAACACAAGCGGGTTTATCGCTAGGTATTAGACCTTTACGTGTGAGTAAATTATTTTGCGTGTTATAGTTTAAATTGATTTTACGCTTAGCTTGAATAAAATTTCCGTCATGCATGTTTGCAGATTCTAGCGTTACTTGAAATTCAACTATTGGTTTATCTTTTATTTTTTGCGGCAGAGTTTTAAATAAAAAACCACCATTGAGCATAAGATTTTCGACTTGTCTTTGCCCTTGTTGTTTAAACCCACTGGAACTTTCAATGGTGATATTCACATATTGTTGATAAGTATTAAGTGTCGCAAGGTTCGGATTTAGTTTAAAGCCAAGTACAGGTACTCCATTGGGTGTTCGTAGATAATAGGGTTCAAGACTGTTGAGCACTTCATCTAAATTACCTTGGTGGCATAGATTGCGTTTATAATCATCAGTGAATGTTGCGCGCGATTGGTTTGTGTCATCAGTAGCGAGTTGTTCAATATACTGCATCCAGGGCATAGCATTGGCTCGTATTGTAACGAGAAGTTTTTTACGTACCATTTCTTTATTTTTACCAAAAATGAACAAGCCGGTCGTTTTTTTAGTGGCTACTTCAGCTGAGTCTGCACTGACAATGTAGTATGTAACGCCCGTTGGTAAATCTATTTGGGGGGAAGACACTTGAAGTAGAATGATATTTTCAGAATTTTTAAAATCTTTAACGCCGTAATTAATATTTAAATTTTTGATACGAATTAAATCCTGTTGTTCGTGTGACACACTCACTTCGCCACGAACATCAATGCCTAGATTATTTGTTTTTATTTCACTCACATTGGGAAAACTAGTGTGATGGGGTGATGTATGTGCAAAATGAAAACTTTCGAGATTTGGTACTGGTATGCGAATTGTATTTTTAAATTCAATTTCGCGAGAGGTTCGCAGTGCAAGTAATGATGCTGACACCTTTGAGGTCTTTAAAAGCATTAAACTATCTTTAAGTGAAACTTTAGATTTTCCATTTCCTGATGAATTAATGCCTAGCGAAGCTTCAAATTCAGAAATACCTTCATCAGTGGCTTCGAATACCTCGATGATGATTGGTACTACAACTGGCGGAATGAAATGTTCAAAACGATCAGCTTCTTTAATAAAAAACTTCATACGTGCTAGTGTTGTTTCGTCGTGATGCCAATAAGAAATATAACCTGCGTTGGGAACAGAAAGATGATCCCCATTGATGTTTCCGTTTAGGGGAATTCCTCCAAAAATTTCATCGCGCATACGAGAGATGATTGCAGTAGCGCTAGAATTTTGTACGAGATAAGTGCAAGTTTTTAAAGTTTCATTACAAACTGGTTCACCAGGGTTACGCTCAATATGTACGGGTTGAGGTTCTTGATCTGCATAAATTATGGTGGGTTGTGTGATGCTAAAAACCAACGCAAAAAATATATTAAGGTATGCTGCCGACATGGAAACTCCTTCAATTGTTATGAAGGGCGAACCTACCGCATCGCAATATACTAAGCTAGATTATTTAGACTCGTAGCGACATTTTCCTTGAATATATGTGGCTCTTACCGTGGGTTCTCCACCCAAGAATAAGAGTGCCGATAATAGATCATCAGGGGAGTCGCATTGTTTTACGCGATCAGCAACAAGGCTACGGCCTTTTAAATCATGAACCACAAAATCGGCTATGTAATTTTTTTCAAAAACACCTAAGCGATCTCCATCCCCTAAGGCAAGTGCACCAGCTCGTGTTGCCAAATAAAGTAGTTCACTTGGCTTCATGAAATATTTTTGTAGGGCCTGAGCTTCGTAGCAACATCGAGCCGTACTATGCATTGAGAGATCCCAACCCCCGCCCACATCAGAACCCAGGGCAATTGATAAGCCTTGATTGCGCATTTTCTGATACGGAAACAATCCACTTCCTAAAAAGAAATTACTACTCGGGCAGTGTACTAAATGACTCTTTTGTCGTTTTAAAATATTCACTTCTTCGTTTTTTAAATAAATGCAATGACCCAAAAGACTTTTGTCATCGATTAATCCATGTTGCGCGTATACATCAGTATAGTTTTTAGATTTTGGAAACAGATCTGCAACCCATTTTATTTCTTCAGGTGTTTCTCCTAAATGAGTTTGTACCAAAAGGTGAGGGTGTTCTTTGCGAAGCTGACTTACACCTTCTAAAAGCTCATTCGTAGATGTGGGTGCAAAGCGAACAGTGATGGCGGGTTTTACACGCTCAGTTTTTTTCCACTTTTTAATTAGACCTTCAAGTTCAATGAGTGCTTCATCGGCGGGTTGCAAAAGATTTTCAGGGGCATTGCGATCCATGAGAACTTTTCCTACATGGGCTCTCAGGCCTGATTTCTCAGCTACTTCCATGAGTTTTAATGTCGCGGGTGTATGTGATGTTGCATAAATGGCAGCGTAAGTGGTGCCGCAACTCAGTAGCCCGTTACAAAACTCTTTCCACCTTTTAGTGGCGTAAGTGGCGTTCGCATATTTTGCTTCTACTGGAAAAGTATGATTGTTAAGCCATTCTAAAAGACTGTATCCGGCCGAGGCCATCATCTCCATTTGTGGTGCATGCACATGACAATCGATAAAGCCCGGAGTGATGACAGAGTGAGGACCATGATCAAATACTTTAGCCTTGGGATATAATTTTCTAAGTGTGGTGAAGGGGCCGAAATCTAATATTTCGCCTTCATCGTCGATAGCGAGTGCTCCTTTTTCAAAATACCTGAGCATATCAGGTGAAGGAGCATCAAAGAGCCACTGCGCTCTGTGGAGAACGATCATCTCAGGTAATAAATTTCCACAGTTTGTAGTAAACTTTCAACGCCGTTGTCTTTACCAAATATAAATATATCAAGTTTTTTAACGGGTTGTTCAGTAGGCATCTGAGGAGCGGTATAACATGGTACTAAGAAATTATAAGTGCAGCTACCAGCACCATCGCAAAGTAATTTCAGCGCTTTAATTTTTGTTGGAAGTTTACAGGTGAGGCCAAATTTTTCAGCAGTTGCATTTACAGAGGCAAGCATCACCGTATCTGCGATGATGCGCTTGAACTGGGGATCTTCTTCGGTGGCAGATGCTGTATTAAAAGCAACTACTGTTAACAAGAGAGCGAAGATAAAAATAACTTTGTTCATAGAAATCCCCCAAAAAGAATGGTGAACAATATTGCATGTCTTACTTAGGTGTTAGCATGGGGTTTGTGGTTTTTATAGAAAACTTTTAAGGTGCTGCGTCCCAAGCTTTTTTGATTTTTTCTGGAGAAATAAACGAGGCTTTAAGTGCAATAGAATTCAATAGGTTAAACTCTTCTACACCCATGCCGTGATGCGTTGCCATTGTCTCATATTCATGGGTAAGATCGATGCAAAACAGGTGAGGATCATCAGAATTCAGGGTTACTTTCACTCCCATATCCAAAAGCTTTTTAAGGGGATGTTCTAAAATATTACCAACAGCTTTAGTTAAAAGATTACTCGTTGGACAAAGTTCTAGTACCACACCTGATTGTTTTACAAATTCGATAATCTTTAAATCATTAATCACTTGAACACCGTGGCCGATGCGCGCGGGTTGAAGTTCTTCGATAGTTTGTCTTAAGAGTTGAGGTGCGTTTAAAACATTTGCCTCACCGCTATGAACGGTAATTTTGATTCCGCTGTGTGCGACTTTTTTAAATAGAGGAGCAAAAACACTCGAAGAAATCGCCTCATCACCTGCGAGATCAAAACCCACAAAGGTATCTTTATTTTCAATAGCAAAATCTGCGGTTTTTTCTGCCTCAGTGAAGGGTTGATCTCGAGTAATAATACAAATCAAACCTACTGCAATTTTGTCTTTAAGTTCTTTCTGAGCTCGAGAAACTCCAGCTAACACGGCTTGATGAATTGAATCATAAGTTAGTTCAGGGTGATTCACGCTCATAAAACTTGGGGAATAGCGTAGTTCTAAAACTCGTATTCCGTCGTTAAAGGCATCGATACAATTTTCGTAAGCAACACGTTCAATAATGCCGGGTGTTGCGAGAACGGATTGCACCAACCAAAACTTATCTAAAACAACTGCGAGGTTTTCCATGGGGCTTGTGACACAAGCATATTTTCTTAAAACCTCAATGTTTCGAGAGGGAAGCACCACGCCAGCCTCGGAGGCTACATCTAAGACGGTTTGAAGTCGTACAGAGCCCTCCATGTGACGGTGAAGCTCAACTTTTTTAAACGATCGCCATTTTGACATGTTTTTAAATGTAAACCATTTCTTCGAAAAATCTAAGGGAAAATCATTGACGAAGTAAGAGACCTGGATATTATGCAGGCATGCAAAAACTCAATACTAGTCAATTACAAGCTCGAGCCAAAGACAGCCGCAAACTAATTTTGAAAATGCTAGCTGAAGCAGGTTCTGGGCATCCCGGCGGAAGTCTTTCCGCTATTGATATTATAACCACACTTTATTTCAACGAAATGAATCATGATCCTAAAAATCCACTATGGATTGATCGCGACCATTTTGTTTTGGGTAAAGGTCATGGAGTTCCTGCTGTGTACGCATCACTTGCGGCTGCAGGATATTTTTCTGAAGAAGAATGTATGAGTTTAAGAAAACTTGGTTCACGACTTCAAGGTCACCCTGATCGCGTTAAACTTAATTCAATGGAAGCGAGTACGGGTTCGCTCGGGCAAGGACTCTCTATTGCTCAAGGTTATGCAATGGCGGCTCGCATGGATGGTCGCAAATCAAGAGTTTATTGCTTGATTGGTGATGGTGAAATGCAAGAGGGGCAAATTTGGGAAGCAGCACTTTCAATTGGCCATTATAAACTTTCAAATCTTGTTGTGATCTTAGATCAAAATCGATTTCAAATTGATGGTGCCGTAAAAGATATTATGGATATCGATCCTGTAATGGATAAATGGAAAGCTTTTAAATTCAATACTCTTGAAACCGATGGTCATGATGTTGAGCAAATTCAAAAAGCATTAGCTACCGCACGCAAAGAAACTTCAAGGCCCACATTTATATTAGCGCATACTACAAAAGGTAAGGGTGTGAGTTTTATGGAGAACGTTAATCACTGGCATGGAGTTACTCCAAATCCTGATGAACTTAAACGCGCACTTGCAGAATTGGGAGCTTGATCATGGCTGGTAAAGCAACACGTGCAAGTTTTGGTGAGTCGTTAGCTGAACTTGGACAAGAATTTAAAAATGTCGTGGTTCTCGATGCTGATTTAAGCAAGAGTACAAAATCAGAAAGCTTTGCTAAAAAATTTCCTGAACGTTTTTTTCAAATGGGAATTTCTGAAATGAACATGATCGGCGTAGCCGCGGGTCTTGCGTTTTCAGGAAAAGTTCCATTTTTGTGTTCATTTGGTTGTTTTTTAACAGGAAGATTCGACACCATCAGACTTTCAGTTGGTTACAGTAACGCCAATGTTCGTTTAGTGGGAACACATGCTGGTATCGGTATCGGTGAAGACGGTTACAGCCAAATGGCATTAGAAGATATTGGTTGTATGCGCACATTGCCCGGTATGGCAGTGCTTCAACCTGCAGATGATATTGAAACAAAACAGATGATGCAGTTTTTAATGAAACATCAAGGTCCGGTATATTTACGTTTAACTCGACAAAACCTTGAGCCTGTAAATGGCGCTGATTATAAATTTCAATTTGGTCGCGGTGTTGAATTAAAATCCGGCAAAGACGCCGTTGTGTTTGCCACGGGCGGATTAACAGCTCATGCACTCAATGCTGCTAAGCAATTAGAAAAAGAAGGCATGTCAGTGGGTGTTGTAAACATTCACACCATTAAGCCTTTAGATGTTGAACTTGTTCAAAAATTATCAAAACAAGTGAAGCATGTATTCACCGCTGAAGATCACAATATTATTGGCGGACTTGGTTCCGCAGTTTGTGAAACATTATCTTCTGCTGGAATCGGAACACGGGTTACACGCCTCGGTGTTCAAGACGTCTATGGTGAGAGCGGAAGCCCTGAGGGTTTGTATGAAAAACACGGACTCGATGCTCAAGGCCTAGCACGCTCGATCAAATCAAATATCAACGCGAATTAATTGTAGAACATATTATAAAACCCAAGCTTCTCCGGAGCAGTGGCGCAACCGCGCCAGCGCGGAAATCAAGTTACTCGCCCGAAGCTTTTTTTGATCTTTGATCCACTAACTCACCTGTCGCGTATCGATGGAGTACGCTATTAATAAAAGTTTGGTAGGGAAGTCCCATTCGGCTAGCTTCAATTTTAATATCGTTAAGTACGGTGGCATCCAAACGAATGTTGATGGCAACCTTTTCAGCCTCTGGATAGGCTTTAGCACGGCCTGGACGTTTCTTGAGTGATTTTAGATCATATTCCTTCTTCATAAATTTTCTTCTCCTTTGCAGTTACTTTGCGTGCCGAAATAATTCGTATGCTTTCTCCGTCACGCTCACAAAAAATAAGCAATAATATGTTCATTCAAATCGCAAAGCTCCTCCAATACATTTACACATACTAATACATAGTATATACATTAGCAACTAAACACCGATAAGGTCGATAGTTTTTTACATACTTAGTGTCGGTACCAAGGGAAAGTGTCCTAGTCTAATTACCAAGCGATTATGTCCTATTCGATAGTCATGTGGTTTCCTGAGTTTTCAATAACCCTCCGGAGAAGTGGTGCAACCGCGCCAGCGCGGAATTTGACAGACTTTGTAAGCTGTCGCGCGACCAGGTAAGCATTTGATTGACATGAATAACACATGGCTTATCCTGACTTTGTATTGGAAAAATTTAGGATATTTTTATTTTTAAGCTTTTATTCGTTGGCTGTTTTCCAAGCAAGCTGTGGCGCAATTAAATATAACGTCAATGGCATCAAATCCCCTTATTTTGTGGTGACTGAATTTAGTAATAACCGTGTACTGATTTTTCAAAGTTTCCCCGTCGGCAATCAGAGTGCGGACATTGTTCTTGGTCAATCAACGATGACGACAAGCGGAACAGGTCTTTCTGCAAGTACCTTGAATGGTCCTATCTCTGCCGTTAGCGATGGTCAGAGATTATATGTTTCAGATTTCTCAAACAACCGTGTCTTAATTTGGAATTCAATTCCTACTCAAAATGGGCAGCCAGCTGATCTTGTTTTAGGGCAGCCTAATATGACTACAGGTACGATCGGTGGAGGTTCGCAAGGCCTTCAAACACCAGTCGGAATTACAATTGCGCAAAATAAACTCTTTGTTACCGACTATGAAAATAGCCGTGTTTTGATTTGGAACTCTTTACCAACACAGAATCAGCAACCCGCTGATGTTGTCGTGGGGCAAACTACGATGGCCGGCGTGGCGAGTGCGGGCACCAGAGTGCGGTTCAATCATCCCACGGGTACCGCATTCGATGGCCAACGACTTTATGTAAGAGACCGACTCAATAATCGGATTCTTATTTGGAATTCTCTGCCAACAGTATCTCAACAGGCGGCGGATCTCGTTTTAGGACAGTCAAATTTTTCTTCAATAACTGCAAATGCTGGAACAACTGTAAATGCTTTAGGTTTTGATAATCCTATTGCCCTAACAAGTGTCGATGGAAAAAGATTAATGGCCGTCGACGCAAATAATAATAGACTGCTCATATGGAATTCTATTCCAAGTCAAAGCTCTCAATCGGCCGATGCAGTTATCGGTCAAGTTAATTTGACTTCGAAAGTTGCGGGTACCACAGCTCAGAATTTTTCGGTTCCTACAGAAATATATAGCAATGGCTTAGAGTCTGGGGTGTGGCGGCCAAGTGGGTACTAACTACTCATTCGCCAGCGGTTGACCGGAATCCTCAGCTTAGAGTTTGTTCTTCGATAGTGGCTGCGATTTTTGAAGTAATGCAAAACGTGGGCGCTTTTCTGGAGAAGCTGCGCAACCGCGCCGGCGCGGATGCCGACTCACTATGTAAACGTTTCTATTGAAATCAAAAATTAATTAAACTTATACTCCTGCAAGTTAATCACTAGATCTTAGAGGTGCTGAATTATGAAAAAACTATTACTTGTACTTTGTATTTCTTTACTTTCATTTCAAGCCAAGACGGAAGAAACTCCAGGTGATGGACGTTTTGGTTTAGGCCTTCAACTTGGTTTTCCCACAGCAATCACTGGCAAATATTGGGTGAATAATACCGATGCCTTTGATGTGGCCATTTCATTTTCTTCAAATTATTACACTTTGATTTATGGTGATTATCTCTGGCATTTTCCTCGTGCATTCAAAGAAAATTCAAAATTCATCAGTCAGTTAATGCCTTATGTGGGTGTGGGTTTGGGATTTTACTCATGGAGCTCTGGTTATTATTATAAAGATCGTCCCAGCAGATGGAGAGATTCAAGTACAGATCTAGGAGTCTATGCACGGGTCCCGTTTGGGATTGAGTGGTATCCTGTGCGACCGCCGCTTGGTATCTATGTGGAATTAGCTCCAGGCATAGCCGTGTCTCCAGGATTATGGATCAATTTTGATTTCGGAATTGGTGGCCGTTTTTATTTTTAAGAGTTTGTTTTGTTGTTAGTTGAATCTTTTTGAACAGTAGAAACGCGATCAGTGGGTGGCAAAGATTCACGGGTTGTTTGAGCGGGGCGTTCGCTGTTGGTTTCATCATTTAGACCGCTGAGGCCTTCTTTAAAGCCACGAATCGCTTTACCTAGTGATGCTCCAAGACCGGGAAGTCTACCTGGTCCAAAAACGATAAGAACGATTCCTAAAACTAAAAGTAAATGCCAAAAACTAAATTGACCCATGGTCTAAACTCCTTGTGCTCAAGTGAGCAATCTGGTGAGTTTAGACCACAGGTTGAGAAAAATCGCAAGATCTCTAATTTCTACAGTTTGGAGTGTAATCCACACCGTGTTGAGCTAACCATGACTGCCATCGGCGCCATGAGGGATCAACCGCTTGATTACCTAAAGTACAAAGGCGATTTTGTGTGTCTTGGTTGTCATAATAAAAGTCCACCTGACTGTATGATTGATAACCGCGCTGAAGTTGACGTTGAATAACATTTCGTTCTTGATAACTAATCTGAACATAATCGGTAACGTATTCAAGTCCGTTTGCTCTTCTTTCAAACTCTAAACATGTGCAGGCTTTGTAACCAGCAAAAGCTGGAGCAGCAGATAGTAAAACTACAAGACTCAAAATAAAATTTCTCATTGGTGGCCCTTTCATAAAATGTTTTTTAACTTACCCAGTGTTGATGTGAGCAAGCGATATACCAGTAAAAAATTTTGTCAGATCGTAATTAAAGATAGTATAAATTTATTGTTAAGATTTTCAGAGCTAATATGGCACTGGACCATGATGGTCTAGGAGCATTTGGTGACTGTTGTTTATTTGCAGCAATCAAAAAAAAGAGGCGTCATAGACGCCTCTTTCATCATACAAAACTAATCAGGTTTACTCCACCTGACAACTATAACCTCGCCTACAAACAAATCCGTAACATCCAGATCGTGTTTGAAACATTTTGTACTTTCTAATTTCGCGTGGACCAACCCTCATAGCAAGAGCACGTTCTGCGCGACGTTCATTTCTCCAGGCATTGCGTTCACAACCGCGATCGCCATTTCTGGGGAAGTTATTATTCCAACCGTCGTTATCACGGTCACGGTCACGATCACGATCACGATCACGATCTCTGTCACGGTCATGGTGGTCGTCATAATTATCGTCGCGACCATCGCAATATACTTCACGATCAACACCACGTTGTGCTAACCATGACTGCCATCGGCGCCATGAATTATCAACAGCTTGATTAGCCAGTGAGCAATATCTGTTTTGTTGATCATCATTAGAATATTGTTGGGCTTGATTATAAAGGTGAATACCTTGTTCAAGCTGTCTTCTAATTTCATTACTTTCTTGGTTACCAAGATTCCCGCGATTCAAAACATATGTAAGACCATTATGTCTTCGTTTATATTCTTTGCAGGTACAAGCTTGGGCGGCTGCCGTATCAGATGTTATTCCAAACGTCAGTGCCTCTGTAGAATCTAAATTCCCCAGTGCAGCATCGATTGAAGTATCATCTGCAGATGTAGTTACTCCAGCGAAGGTAATTAAAAATCCTAATAAGATTTTTTTCATTTTAGTGCTCCTTTCAAAGAGATTATATGGATATCTGGCAATGAAATGAGCAAGTCATGTACCAACGAAAAAAAAATCTCCATGGCTTTAAGAGGATCTCAAATAAAAAATTTCATGCTCGAGAAAATGTGACTAGCGAGGTTTGGGGCGCGGGGGCATTTTGGCTCGACGTGACGGTGCTTTGCGTCGAGAGCGATGCTGTTGTGAGCCATGACGTTGTGGTTTTGGTGGTGGAGCAGAAAGAATTTGTTCATTCGCGAGAGATAATTGTGCATCCCAATAATCTAAAGTTTCAGGATCTAAAACCGCATCGATATGAGCGAGATCAACTGCTAATGGAAATGCTTCAGAAAAAATCACAGCATTTCGGCGTCGTTGTCCGCGTTTTTGAAATTCATCAGGTGATGAAAGTAATCTTTGAAGTGAAAGAGCTTTGACGATGCGACCTAACTCCCAATTGTGAAGGCCCAGTTGATCTTTTGCTAAATTTTGAAGTCGCTCGTTTTGGTGAAGATCACTTGTCTTAATGAGATCGTCACTAGAACTATGTGATGAAGCGCGTAGCCAACCCAAAACAAGTGTGCCAGACAACAGTGCTGTATCAGACGGGTCAACTAATCGTGAGTCAAGGCGGCGCAGTTTTTCTTCGAACAAATCTACATGTTCATCTTTCTCATAAACCTTGTGAAGTTCTGGTGCAATTTTTGACCAAAGATTTAAATCAAACCCTTCTCTAAAAGTTGCAGCAGGATCATGAAGCCTGAGTAATTTCATAAACTCTTCACGACGTCGGGGTAAAACAGAGAGTGCTAAATTATCAGAGAGTTCACAAATATGGTGTCTGAGTGTTGGTTCAATACGAAAATGAAGTTTGTGAGCAAAACGTAATGCGCGCAAAATTCGAATAGGATCTTCAACGAGGCGAACTTTTGGATCTCCGATCATGCGAATGACATGATCTTCAATGTCTTTTTGACCATTTACGTAATCAATAACTTCATTTGATATTGGATCATAAAAAAGCGCGTTACATGTGAAGTCGCGGCGAAAGGCATCTTGTTCGGGAGTGCCAAAAATATTATCTCCAAATGGAATTCCTTCTGGAAATTCATTTTCTTTTGGTTCGCGTCTGAAGGTTGCGACTTCATATTGTTTGTCTTCGCGTTTTACCAACACAAGGCGAAATCTGCGGCCTATAATAAAGGCATAACTTAAAAATCGTCGGACTTCTTGAGGCAGTGCATTTGTGCTGATGTCAAAATCTTTTGGAACATGACCTGAAAGTAGATCACGCACGCATCCACCGACAAGGTAAGCTAAAAAGCCTGCCTTTTGAAGGTGCTTCACCATACCAACAGCATGGTAATCGAGAAATTCTTGACTCAGCCTCGGAGGGCCAAGTTCTGTCATCGGGCCATTCACAATGATTTATTTTAACAGAAGCCCTTGAGATGTCATCTCAGGAGTGTCAAAATCCATGCTTATGGAGCTGGAAAATTTTCATTATTTGATCTCAGGTGCACAAAATCGGCCCTGGCTCGTATTTATACATGGTCTAGCTGGTTCGAGCTCTAACTGGCGAAAGATTATTCCTCACTTTGAGGGCGACTATAGAGTCTTAGTTTATGACCAGCGAGCTCATGGCAAAAGTTTCGCCCCAGAGTCAGGGTATGCCCCCGAAGACTATGCGGGGGATCTTAAGTTTTTACTCGATTCGTTGAAAATTTCTAAAGCAAGTATTGTGGGTCACAGCATGGGTGGACGCACGGCCCTTTGTTTTGCAAACTTGTATCCTGAAATGACTGAAAAATTAGTGATTGAAGATATTGGCCCGGGCAAATCGGAAGTAAATGGAAGCCAATTAGCAAAGCGTTTGAAATCTATTCCTGTTCCATTCACTGATAAAATAAGAGCTAAACAATATTTATTAAATGATTTTGGCGACTCAAAACTTGGAATGTTTCTTTACACAAATATTGTCGAAGATGAAACAGGTCGAGGTGTATGGCGCATTCGAATGGATAAGATCATTGAAACTTTAGAAAATGGCCGAAATAAAGATCGATGGTTTGAACTCGAGAAATTAACGTGTGCAACACTCGTAATTCGTGGCGAGTTAAGTGAAGAGTTATCAGCGCAGGAATTTACGAAGATGCAGGCTAAAAACCACGTTATAAAAGGTGTAGAAGTATCGGGCGCAGGGCATTGGGTACACTTTGATCAACGACTGGTATTCATTGAAATTTTGCAAAAATTCTTACAAGCTTAGCTGATTTTAATGCCCATTTTGAAGCTGCTTTTTGTCGTAATGGCTAAAATATTGGCATCTCACACGTATTATAAAGCGGTTTAAATAGCTGAGTTTGCGGCACATTCATTGCTCTAGTACTTGTTCTAATCTTTATTGGAGTACAAGCGATGCAAAAAATGATGTCTCAAACTTTGGTTTTTTTACTCACACTCACTATCGGCTTTTCACAGAGCTTTGCAGCTGACCCAATGGATGATCGAAAACTCTATTTTGCCGAAGAAAATATTTTTAGAAAATTGATGAATAATCCTGCGTTGGCTGAAGAATATCAAAACCTTCAGAGCAGTATGCTTTCAACTCGTACTGATAGAAATCTTCGCGGATTTTTTATGACTCAACCACTCATGCAGCCCTTACTTGAAATTGCCAGTATGCTCAATGATTCTACTGTTGAAACCTACGTAGCCCAAGGCTCAATTAACATGTTGGGTATACAAGGTGAAAAATCAACTCCACAACATGAGATGATTGATAAACTTGTAATTGAAGTGGCCCGTGAACTGGGTTTTAGCGATGGAGCTATTCAAAACCGAAAAGTATTCGTAGTCGCTGGTGACGCTAATGCTGCAACTGTAAGTGCATCTAGTGATAATATTTTTATATTGCTCCATTCTGGACTTATACATTCAATGACCCCAGATCAATTGCGAACTGTTTTAGCCCATGAACTCATGCATATCAGGCTTAAACATAATATCGTTTCATTTATGAATGAAACATTACTCTCGGCGATAGCTTCCGAGATTGGTGTGGGTGGTTCTGGTCTTTCGCTTAACGTTAAAGAAGAATTATTTAAAAATAGAATGAAGCGCGTTGCCTTTAAAACTATGAATCCTCAAAAAGTATTTGGAGTCGGTAAAAAACATATTGCAAATTCTGAAGCTGAGTTTGAAAAATTCTTCACGTCAAACTTTATCAGTAACGGGCAGTTTGCAAAAATCCTTCAACAGATTCAAATTTATTTTGCCAAAATGCCCGAGCAGGAGCGTGACTTGTTATTTAATAGTTATCTAGAAATTATTGACCTTGCTGTGGAGCGAGCACAAAGACCAGCACATATAGTTGAATTCACAAAAGGTATGAGGGCGGCATTAAATAGTAAAAACTCAGCACAGGTATTAGACATAAAACAATTTTCACGTTGGTCTGACGATGTTGGTAACATGATTTCACGTGAGAATGAACTTTCTGCTGATCGTGGCGGTGCCACTACGGGGCGACACGAAGATGTGGCCGCTGCATTTGCGAAGCTTTTTGGTATTCAATTTGAATCAGAGCACCAAGAGGCTGTTCTTGAGCTGGCTATTAAACGGGCTACTGAATTTTACATGAAATATGGCCCTCAAGTAAGAGCTCAATTGATTTCGGGTTCACATCCGCCATTGATTTTGAGAATGGCCACGATTCTAAATCTTGATAAATTTTCAACACGACTTTTTGGCCATGAATATTTAAAACTCTTAACTTTTGAGCAAACGCTTCGTGAAAAAGTTGAAGTAATAGACATTGCCTTAGTGGGAGAAAAAGATATCGAGTTCAAAATTATTTTAGGAAAAATAAAAGCCGATATAGCTCAGGGCCTTGAAATACTTCAAAATGCACTGCTTGATCTCATGGTTAGAGAGGTTGCAAGCTCTGGGGGTGTGCCACGTATTAAGTATTTTTTAGAGTACCAACTTGCAATGCGTGAAATTAAAATCAATGTTTACAATTCTTTAATTTCTCATAGGCGCCAAAGTATTAAGTCCTTTAAAGACCAAATGCCCGAAGATGCATTTAGCGAGCAATTACGACAAACCGATATGTTAGAAGTTCAATTACGTAACAGCTTGAGTAAAGAAGATTCATTTGCACAAAAACTTCGTAGTCGTTTGTTTGAGGTCGGAAAATCTACTGAGATCACAAGTGATTCTAAAAAAATGATTCTTCAAGCCATACTTAATTTAAATTTGATTAATACCAGCCGAAACATTGAAGATGTTCATCAGATTAAATTGCTTTTACCTTATCGCGATGGACAACCTTCAATATTACCAACAGATCTGCAGAGTCGATTAGATATACCTGGATCAGGGCTTCTACACAAAGGGCCGATTACCAAAGCAAAATTAGTAGATGATAATATCAAAAATCAAACTCCAGCTGAAGCACTTCTTATGAAACAAGATGTGACTATGCGCTTAAGTTGCGAAGCAATATTGGGTGCAATCAAGACAAAATTAAAAACTCAGCCGTAAGATTCTGTGTGGATATCTGCTAGTGGAAAACCTTTACCAAGCAATAGTTCTTTTACAGACTTAATCATGGCAGGATTTCCACAAAGATAAAATTGTGTAGGCCTTTTAATATCTAATTTATCAATGGGCTCAGTAACGCGACCTTTGGAGCCTTTCCAGCTTGCATCAGGTGAATCCAAAACATAATCAACGTGCAACCTGGGGAGAATTTTTTGAAGTTCTTTTAATTCTTTATCGTAAAAAATTTCTTTTTCATTCCACACACCCATAAAAACTTTGAAATCAGTATTTTTAAGGGTCTGTGCTTTACTGGCGAGCATGCTGTAAAAGGGAGCAAGGCCCGTACTTGTGCAAACAAAAACTACTTGTTCAGCCGGCGGTTCTTTTAAAAGAAATTTTCCAAATGGTCCGGTGAATGGAATTTCTTCGCCACCTTTAAGGGTGCGTACCCAATTTGAAGCAATACCTAATTCATAATGTTTAATAACCAGTCGAACGTCAGTTTTATTTTGCTCAGCTGAGGCGATAGAATAAGCGCGAGGTGAGGGTTTTCCATCAACAGGTGGAAGTTGAAGCATTACAAATTGACCAGCTTTAAACTCAAGGCCTGGAGAATCCATGGGCTGCAAGTAGAGCTCTTTTACAGAGGGTGTGATGTCAGTAATTTTGGTGAGCTTGAATTTTAGATCTTTGCGCGGCATTGGGTATCCCTTGTTAAAGCCAAGATAATCGCTTAGTTAACGTACGGGCCCATAATCTATTGGCGCATACGTTCTGTCAATATTTTTGGGCTTTGAGATGAATGATGTTGGTGCTAAATTACGGCCGATTATGCAGTATGATGTTTTACCAACCTTAGAAGATTACGAGAGATTTTCCGAAGAACATCTCATAGAGCGCATTCGCTTTCATAAACAACGCGCGGGGTCAGACCTTGTTATTCTAGGGCATCATTATCAAAGACCCAAGATCACACAGCTAAGTGATTATGTCGGAGACAGTTACGGCCTTTCTGAAAAAGCGGCACATTCACCCGGTAAACAAATTGTTTTTTGTGGCGTAAGGTTCATGGCTGAGAGTGCCGCCATATTATGTAAACCAACCCAAAGTGTTTATCATCCTGACCCTGACGCTGGTTGCCCCATGGCTGATATGGCCAATATAGATCAAGTCAAAAAAGCGTGGTCCACAATTCATCAGTGGTTAGATAAATCTCAAAAAGTAATTCCTGTAACTTATATGAATTCTACTGCAGATCTCAAAGCGTTTTGCGGTGAGCGTGACGGCATTGTATGTACATCATCAAATGCAGAAAAAATTTATAAATGGGCGTATGAACGAGGAGAGAAGATTTTCTTTTTTCCGGATGAACATTTAGGTCGCAATACGGGTAAAAAACTAGAAATACCATTAGAGAAAATGATTTTGTGGGACCCAAAAAAGGTAGATGGTGGTTTAACAAAAGAAGAAGTGCGCCAAGCAAAAGTAATCTTGTGGGCTGGGCATTGTCCGGTGCATATGGAATTTAAAGCGCGCGATATTAAACATGTGCGCAAGTTTTTTCCGGGTTGTAAGGTGGTCGTTCATCCTGAGTGCGAAAAAGAGGTGGTTGATTTAGCCGATGCCTCAGGGAGTACAGAATTTATCGTGAAATATGTAGGCGAGCTACCGCCAAAATCTACTGTATTTGTCGGTACTGAAGTGAACTTAGTTACAAGGCTTCAGCAGATGTTTTCGGATCGGCGGGTTTTTAAGCTTCAAAGAAGTCTTTGTCTCACCATGTATCAAATCAATCTGTCAAATCTCTGCTACACCCTTGAACATCTAGAAAATTTAGAAAAAGTGGAGTTAAACCTAGATATTAAGCTCAACGCTAAAATAGCCCTTGATCGCATGTTGGCCCTTAACTAAGTAAAAAAGCCATCATGGGTTGAATTGAGGGAAGTATTCAAAAAGATTTGGCTTTTTAGGTGGTTCCTGGCATAAATAAGGCTGAAATGATGAGTGAATATTGATCACTAAGAAAACGAGTTTCGACATTGAAGTTTGCTGAATTTGATTTACGACCCGAACTTTTAGAAGCGTTATCGGCAATTGGTTTCACCGAGTGTACACCTATCCAAGAAGCAGTCATACCCTCAGTTCTAAAAGGCAAAGATGTCTCAGGCCTTGCACAAACAGGTACAGGCAAAACGGGTGCTTTTGTTATTCCTTTGATGGATCGCATCTTAAGATTGCGAGCTGGTGAAACAGGCGAGCGTGTTCCTACAAATTGGAAGAAAAATAGTTTTGTTTTAGTTTTGGTTCCAACACGTGAACTTGCTGCACAAGTTGAAGGTGCTGTTTCTCAATTTGGTAAAAACGCGAGCATGCGTTCAGTGGTCATCGTGGGTGGCAGCGCGTACGATGATCAGAAAAAAGCACTTCATCAAGGTGTTGAGTTTGTTGTCGGAACACCTGGCCGAATTTTAGATCTTTATAAATCACATGACCTTGATCTTAACGGTGTTGCCGCTATTGTTTTTGATGAAGCTGATCGTATGTTTGATATGGGCTTTAAAGACGACATGACTTTTATCTTAAGGCGTGTGCCACGAGACAGACAGTTTTTATTATTCAGTGCTACCCTTAATTTTGAAGTTTTAAATACATCTTATCAATTTGGTGCTGAGCCCGTTGAATTTAATATGAGTCGTGATTCAGTTACGGCTGAAGGTATTGATCATTCTATCTTGCATGTTGGCCAAGAAGAAAAACCCATGTTTTTGTTAGCACTCCTTAAAAAGTTTGATCCAAAACAATGCATCGTATTTAGTAATTTTAAACACAACGTTACTCGCATCGCAAAATTTCTAAAAAATAATGGTATTGAAGCTATGGAGATGAGCTCACTTTTGAGTCAAGCTCAGCGCAACCGTGTGTTTGAATCTTTTCGTTCAGGTAAAAAACAAATCCTCGTTGCTACAGATGTTGCCGCTCGTGGCCTAGATGTTAAAGGAATTGATCTTGTCGTTAATTATGATCTTCCTGATGAAGCAGAGGGCTATATTCATCGCATAGGTCGTACAGGGCGAGCGGGTGGAAGTGGTCGCGCTGTAGGTATGGTTAGTGACCGTGATGTCGATGCACTTGGGCGTATAGAGGCTTATTTAAAAGATAAAGTAAAAGTAGATTGGCTTGAAGAATCAGAGTTGATCAAAGAATTTAAACCATTTCCAACAGAGTTTGAGCGTGATGATAAAGGCCCGCAATCAGCAGGGCGACGACCTGCTCTTCGGC
>JAWXAT010000004.1 GCA_034439615.1 Oligoflexia bacterium
GTCTCTTGAATCACCAACAGTCACTTATGCAAACAATAACTTCACTTTGTTAGTTCAGTTGGTTGATTCAAATAAAAACAATCAAGGTCAAATCACCGTGACTGTTGAAATGCCACAACAAAAAGATGCGCCAGTGTTTCCAAGTGCTACAGCAGCTACTCCTGCGCCGGCACCAACAGCCGCGCCAGTTGTAACTACACCTGAAGTAGAGAAAAAAGAAAAAGAAGATGAATCAAAAGCAACCCAAGTTCACGGAAAATAATTAGATTAGTATTTAAAGCTTCGCCAAGGATGGCGATTTATCCCTCTCTCCTCTGACCGAGTTCCTCCCAAGGAACTCGGTTTTTTTTTACCCGCTGACCTTTTTTGTTTTGAAATTATCATTTTTATACATCAAATTTTGCGAGCTCCATTTTAACAGGCGTTCGACTGCGCACGGAAATTGTAATGATATAGAAACGAGCGTCGGCTCTAATATTCTAGGCTCCTACCTAAGCTTGTTGTGTAGAAGTTACTGTAGGACGTATGCTGTTGTTGAAGTAGTAAGATTCCGATCAAGTAACGCATGGAATGCGATTACAATTTTGACTCGGAACTTATGTAGGTGCCTAGAATTAATTTTTTCTTAAGCGACTTTGCGACCTGATTTAAGCGATGGTTTCTGAAAAGTATTCGCTGTTTCTTTTTCTGGTAATACAGCGCCAAAGGTTTTTTTAATTGTCATTTCTCTGATTTCTTCTTTTAAATCTTGCATGAAAATTTCTTTAACGGGGCCAGGTATATGTACACCTTGATCCTTGAGATGCTGGATATAATCATCAACCACAGCTTGAATCATCTGTGATGAGCGTGTTTCATCTGTGCCACAGCGAAAAAGATGACGTTCTAATATTTGTACGAGGGGATCCTTAAAGTGTGCATTGTTCATTGATGTAATCTCCTTAACATATTTTTCGGATGCCCCCGAAGTTCACTTAACGAGTTTAAGGTCTGAGAAGTGTAGATGACCAAAGCATCTAGACCATGATAAGGTAGGTTGTATGTCAGCCCTGAATTATGATGAAATTTATAAAATCTGTGAAGAGCTTCAGCAGTTACAAGGAGCTCAGCTTCAAGGTGTTTTGTTTAAACCCCCAACGAGGTACTACCTAGATTTTCGTCTTCCGGGCTTTAATCGATGGCTCTTGATTGATCTTGCTCCCGCAGATCCACTATTTTTGACATTAAGTGAAGAGCAGGGGCTAGAAAAAATCAAAAAAGGAGCAAAGCAAACTCCTGTGTCTAATTTCTTACGGGCCCATTTTTTAAATCACAGGATTCATTCATTAGAAGTAGCGCAAAAACCAAATCGAACGGTGCGTGTGAGTTTTGACATTGAAAATACAATTCTATTAACCTTTAAATGCTTTCCCCATGGTTATGAAATAAAGCTTCAGGCTAATGATAAAAGAGTGGTGGTGCCTAGGCGAACTACTCAATTAGAAGATGAAGTTACCTTCATAGAGCCACAGAGAATTAATTCTTGGCAGTTTAATGATCAGTGTGCCCAAGATCATTTAAAAGTTATTACATCAAAGCCTCTAGAGTCTTATCATCTCAAACTAATCAAGAAGTTAGAGCGCGCCCTTCAAGCAATTGATGAAGGTGAAATCAAGGGGCGTGAGAAAGACCTTCAAAAGATAAATGAGTTAGAGGTGGAAGCTCAGGCTCTGAAAGCTGAGATGGGTGATGCTATAGGTCAAAGGCTCGATGAGATTTATGCAGAGCTTAAGCGAGTGAAGCGTAAGGGTGAGCAGACTTTAGTTCGAAAAAATGACTTAGCAGGACAACTTGAAAAACTAAGATCTCAAAGTGGAGGTGATGGTGTTTTAGATCAAGTGCAAACTCCCCAAAAGCAACGCACTAAAATATTCTCAGGTACTCGCATACGCCTAGATCCTCAGTGGGAATTATGGGTGGGGAGAAATGCTTGGCAAAACGAAGATCTGCTCAAAATTTCAAGCCCCCATGACTTATGGATTCACCTGCGTGATTATCCAGGAGCTCACGGCACACTTCGGGGGCCTAAAAAAACAGAGCCTCCTGTAAAACATATTGAATACGCTTGTCGGGTAGTAGCGCTTTTAAGTCAGTCAAAGAAAAAACCATTTTCAGAAGGTGAGCCCCTTGACTTTATTGTGACTCCACGCAAATTCGTAAAAAAGCCCAAGGGAGCGGCTCCAGGTTTAGTAATTGTTGAGCGAGAAAATGTTAGACGCATTGCATTTAAAAATTTTAAATTTGAAGTGATTTAATTGACACTGAGAAGCCCCTTGCTAATCTAAGTGCTTGAAATTTAAAGCACTCATTCTATTTTTTAAAAAGAGGAACCTATGATTGAGATATCTCAACTCACAAAGCGATATGGTGCGATTACGGCAATTAACAATCTCAATTTTTCCGTTAAAAAAGGCGAAATTGTTGGATTCTTAGGCCCAAACGGCGCAGGCAAAACGACAACCATGAAAATCATTACAGGTTTCATGGCTCCCACATCGGGCTACGTAAAAGTAGCTGGGTTTGATGTTTTTGAAGATCCCATTGAAGTGAAAAAACGAATCGGATATTTACCCGAAACGCCTCCACTTTATACAGACATGCTGGTCGCCGATTATTTAGCATTTGTAGCAAAACTTAAAGGTGTCTCAGGCCCAGCTGTAAACAAGGGTGTTCAATATGCCATTGAGAAAACAAATCTTGGGCAGGTTCAAAAAAGATTAATCGGAAATCTCTCAAAAGGATTTCGTCAAAGAGTTGGAATCGCTCAGGCATTAGTTCATAACCCAGAGGTTTTAATATTAGATGAACCAACAGTAGGGTTAGACCCAAAACAAGTTATTGAAATTAGAAATCTTATCAAAGAACTCGCCGGCCAACATACGGTCATTTTATCCACCCACGTTTTGCCTGAGGTTACTGCAACTTGCCAAAGAATTATTATTATTAATCGAGGTGAAATTGCTGCGGAAGATACCTTTGAAGGTTTGAGTAAACGCATGAGTGATACCCGTAGATTTTTTGTTCGGGTAAGAAGATCAACTGAATTTGAAAGTCATGTGCGAAATCTCAAAGGAGTAAAAAGCTTTCGAAAAGCAACTGATAGTAACACCTACGAAGTTGAGCTTGATAAAAACGATGAATCCAATGAGCTCTTAGCTGAGACAGTTGTTAAGTCGGGAGCAGGGCTTATGGAGTTTAGAGTAATTGATGTGAGTCTAGAAGATATTTTTCTTAAGCTTACTACTACTGACCCAGCTCAAGTTGCCGGAGGAAAATCATGAAGAAATCATTTATTTTAGCTGCCAAAGAATACAAAAGTTATTTTACTGGCCCCGTTGCCTATGTTGTCACCGGGCTTTTTGTATTTTTAATGAGCTGGATGTTTTTCCAAATTCTCTCAGCATTTGCTCAGCGATCACTCATGTCAATGATGCAAGGGGGCCGCGGAGGTTTAAGTCTTAATGACTATGTTTTTGCGCCGCACTTTAGCAATGTAAACGTTGTGCTCTTGATTATGATTCCAGCTTTGACAATGCGACTCTTTGCAGAAGAAAGAAAAAACCGAACTCTTGATTTATTAATGACATCCCCTTTAACGGCTACTCATATAGTTCTTGGAAAATTTTTAGCCGGCCTTCTTGTAGTTTGGACAGTACTTGCAACCCTTGCTGTGTATCCACTTGCTACATCAATGTTTGGTCAATTTGATAAAGGTCCGATCCTTACAAGTTTTTTAGGCTTAGGGTTATTGAGTGGTGTTTATGTGGCCATTGGAGTTTTTGCATCAAGTCTGACTGAAAACGTTATCATCGCCTATTTTGTAGCGTTTGTTATTGAGCTATTCTTTTGGGTAATAGGTTGGGCTTCAGCAAGTATGGAGGGTGCGGCATCACAAGCTGTATTTAATTATCTCTCTATAGTCACTCACTTTAGCGATTTTGCAAAAGGCATGATCGATACAAGTTCTGTTATTTATTATTTATCATTGATGTTCTTCTTTTGTTTTCTAACTCATCGTGTAGTCGAAAGTGCTAGGTGGAGGTGATTATGAGTAAACTTGGGCAAATTCTTTTATTTCTAGGTCTGGTATTTCTAGTACTTTGGTTTATTTCATTTAGAGCATTAGCTGGAGGCCAGATGCCCTTTGTTTGGGTACTCTTGGGGCTTGCCGTTGCTTGCATCATGGGAGCTGTATTTAAAGATATCCGATTTTTTATTGAGCTCTCTGGTCAACGAACTACAAAGCATGGTCTTAATCTTGGTGTGTTAGTTATAATCGTAGCAGCTTTGGTAGTGGGTGTGAATTTTGTCGGTTACAGGCATGTGAAAAAATTTGACTATACCAAAGAAAAACTCAATTCACTTTCTGATCAAACTAAAAATATTCTTAAAACATTAGATAGTGATTTAGTAGTGCGAGGTTTCTTTGCTGAAAACCAACAACAAGGGATGGCAGACGCTGCAAAATTTAAAGAACTCACAGAACTTTATTCTTCAAATTCATCAAAAATTAAAGTAACAAAAGTTGATCTCATTAAGCGCCCTGATCAAGCAAAAACTCATGAAGTGAATGCCTCAGGTACGATAATTATTGAGTACAAAGGTAAGAAAAATAAATTTGAAGATTTTTCTGAGCAAGGTTTCACTAACGCCATTATTAAAATCACCCGAGACAAAAACAAGGTGATTTATTTTATTACAGGTCACGGTGAAAGAGATTTTGAGAGCGGTGATGTTGCGGGTGCTCAAAATTTTAAAAAGTATCTTACCGATTCAAGCTATGAGGTAAAACCACTTTCATTTTTAGAGAAGTCTCAAATTCCTGACGATGCAGCACTTGTAATTATCGCGGGCCCCAAGCAGGCATACTTTGACAATGAAATTAAAGCGCTCAACGATTACCTCTATAAAGGGGGAAAGCTTCTCTTAGCCCTTGATCCTGGTACAAAAACAAATTTAGGTACTCTTGTAAGGTCATGGGGACTTGAGTTTAAAAACAATTATATCCTTGATCAATTGGGCCAACTTGTCGGTGCCGGCGGTGCTACAGCTGTTGGTATTAACTATTCGCCATCAAATGAAATTACTAAAAACTTCAAACAAGACATGACCGTGTTTCATCTAGCTAGCCAGCTTAAAGTCACACAGACAAAGCCTGTGGGTATTACGATTGAAGAAATTGTTAAATCATCGCCTGCAAGTTTTAGTAAAGCTGAAATCAGAGAAGGTGCTGTGAAGTTTGAAGAGGGTAAAGACGAAAAAGGCCCATTAACCATTGTGGCTGCAGTTACTGGTAAGCTTAATGAAGATGCAGGTAAAGGTGCTCCACAAGAATTTCAAGCTCTAGTTGTTGGCGATAGTGATTTTTTGTCAAATCAACTCGTCGACGCTCAACTTAATCATGATTTAGCACTTAACAGCATCGCCTATCTTGCAAAAGATAAAGAGCTTTTAAGTATAAGGCCTAAAGAATCTCAAGGCACAATGATCACAATCTCTCAAACTCAATCAACTCTACTTTATTATGGTTTAGTATTTGTGTTTCCAATTCTCATCTTTGTTACTGGCGGTAGCTTTTGGTACAGGAGACGAACTGCATGACGGAACGTAAGAAAAAGGGTTTTCATGGTACAGTTTGGCTTTTGGTACTCACATTAGCTTTTGGTGCTTACATCTTTTTTATAGAAATTAAAAAATCTGAGAAAGATGCAAAGGTCAAAGAAGAACAAGAAAAACTTTTTTCACACACTGCTGACACAACTACTACTATTGAAATTAAAAATAAATTAGGTAGCTTGAAGCTTGAAAAAGATGCCAAAGGAATTTGGCAGCTAACTTTGCCCGTTAAAGATCTAGCTGACGAGCAAGTTATTACAACCTTTTTAAGCTCTGTGAGCCCTGAAAAATTTGAAACAGTAGTTTCAGAAAACCAAGCAGAGTTTAATACATTTGGTATTACCCCAGATTCAAACTTTATTGCCTTAACTGATAAAACGGGTAAGCGCAGACAAATTAACGTGGGTACTGAGGCCCCTATTTCAGGTAAGCAATATGTGAAACCTGAAGATGAAAATAAAGTTCTACTTAGTAATGCCAATTTAAAGTTTCAATCTGAAAAGACGGTTAAAGAAGTTCGAGATAAAAAAATCTTTCGCGGCAATCGAAGTGATGTAGCTCAAATCGTTCTTACATTTAGTGGTAAAGAAAAGTATGAATTCATCAAAGATAAAGATCTTTGGGCCGTTAATATTACAGGCAAAAATGAAAAAGCTGATCAAGATATGGTTTTAAAACTTCTTGATAGTATTGAGGGTTTAAAAGCACAAGAAATTATAGCCGATAGCTCAGATCAAAATGAATACACAAAGTATAATCTCAAGAGTGGTGCCTTTATCGAATTTTTATTTAACGATAAAGAGGGAAAGCTTATTGAGCATATTTACATTGGCAAAAAAGACAATATGTACGCTCGTAGTGATTCAAGACCTGTTATTTATTCTGTAATACCAGCATCTGTTGACCCGCTGCTGTTTAAAGATCCTTTGCTTATGCGATCTCTTGTATTTAAAGATAAAATTGCTCCTTTTGAATTTAAAAAAGAAGATGTGGCAGAGATTGTTCTTAAAACAAGTTTAGCTGTCATCCATTTACTGAAAAAAGGAAGTAACTGGGAACAAGCTAAGCCTGATGACAAATTTGTGGTTAATCAAACTCAAGTGACAAATTTTATAGATAAAGTTTCACAATTTAAAATCGGTGAATTTTTAAATAAAGAAAAACCTAAAGGTCTAACTCCGCCTAAGGGAACAATTACATTTAAAGATTCTAAAGGCCAAATCGTGTTGAATGTAAATTGGGGTGAACTCGCTAAATCACAAAAAACCTATTTTACAAAAACAAGTAAGAGTGAAGAACTTTTTGGTATCGATAATAGCGTTATTGATACTCTTCCTGCTCAAACCTTAGTAGAATCAAAAGAAGCAGCTAAAAAAGCCACAACGCCAGAGAAAGCTGTGCCGGAACTTCCAGCTGGTATGCCCATTGAAGGTATTGGTGGTGATCACGATGGACACTCACATTGACAAAATACAAACGTATTGAAGCTAAAAGCCCTACACGAGTTGATCTTGCCGGCGGAACACTTGATCTGTGGCCGCTTTATCTTTTTCATAAAGATTGCGTAACGGTGAATTTGGCAATTGATATCATGACCCGTGTGACGTTGATCCCGCGTAAAGATGATAAGATTATTCTTTCAAGTGCAGATACAAAAACTGAACATGTTTATAAAAATATCAAAGCAGTTCCCGAAGGCAAAGGCCATGATCTTCATTTATTAAGAGTGCATGTGGAGTTTTGGAAACCCCATACGGGCTTTGAACTCCATACCCAGAGCGAATCTCCAATCGGTGCTGGAATCGCGGCAAGTTCAAGTCTTAATATAAGTCTTTGCGGAGCTTTTTCTAAACTTACTGAACGAAAACTTACAGTTGAAGAAACGGTAACTTTGGCAGGAAACCTTGAGGCACGCGTAATTCATACCCCTACGGGCTGTCAGGATTACTTTCCAGCATTGTTTGGTGGGCTTAATCTGATCGAATTAACACCTCTTGGCCCTCGAAGGCAAGGGCTTGAAATGGATTTTAATGAGTTTCAAATGCATTTTGTGCTGGTTTATACCGGCCGACCCCATCATTCAGGACTTAACAACTGGGAGATTTTTAAGGATCATATAGATGGGAGCAAGCAAACCTATAAGAGTTTTGATGCTCTCAGGCAGGTGTCTAATAAGATGTGGGATGCTTGCCAGAATAAAAAATGGAAACGCTTAGGTTCACTTTTTGACGATGAATTTAAAGCGCGAGTAGGGCTTTCAAAAGTATTTACGAGCCCAGAGATTGAACGATTGCGTAAGGTGGCATTGAAAGCAGGTGCTGAGGCTTTAAAAATTTGTGGAGCTGGTGGTGGGGGATGCGTATTTTTATGGTGCCCAACCAGTAAACGAGATCATGTGGAGAAAGCATGTCAACAATCAGGGTTTCAGGTCTTAGCAGCCAAACCCACTCGAGCCGGTCTCGAGATAAAAACAAGTTAAAGGTCCATCGCTTCATCGGACTTGCCCTCGGTGGGGGAAAGAACGATCGCACAGCACTTTCTGTTCTTGATTATTATCCCTCGCAAAATAAACTCTTTTTAACTCATACCTACGAACACATTCAGCAAGAAGAAAATGTTTCAGCTGATCAAATCCTTTTAGATATTATTGCCGAGCATAAAGAAAACCTAGAATTCATAAGTATCAACGCACCTCTCACAATGCCTAAATGTGTGACGTGTCGTCTAACATGCCCTGGTTATGAAAATTGCAAAGAAAAAGAAATTGTTTGGATGTGGAAGCAACATGCAAAGTATAAGAAAAAGAAAAAGCGTGTAAAACTATTCACTCCTTACACGCAACGTGCTGCTGAAATGTATATTGCCTCAGAGTTAGAGGCTGAGTTTCACCCGCAAGAGGCTTTGGGCTCTAATATGGCCCCACTTACAGCGCGTGCTCAGTATTTGCTCAAACGACTCCCTAAGGGGAAGCTTATGGAAATATTCCCTAAACTTTCTGTCTCGAGAATTGGCCAGTCTTTAAAGTTGAATAGAAGTCATTTAGATCATTACAAACATCAGGTGGGTGGTGTTGAAAGTCGTCAAATATTTTTACAAGCACTTTTGAAACGAGATATCGTTTTTATTTATCAACAAGATTTTCAAAAACTCATTGATAATATTAATAGTTTTGATTCTTTTATTGCCGCATTTACTGGTTTTTTGAAATTCAAAGATCAGTGTGAAGAAATTCCAAAAGATTTTCCTAAAGGTGAGGGTTGGATTGATTTTCCAGTAAGAAATCCGGAATTGTTTTAAAAAGCTAGAGCTAAAATTCCTAAAATACTAAGTATGGTACCAAAAATAAGTGAATTCTTCTTTGCATTATTTGACTCAGGTGAAACGGGGTTAATGAGTGTGGGAAGTATTTCTGGGGCAATTCTTTCTTTACTGGCTTCAATGGAGAGATAGGATTGAATTTTTTCAATTTCTTGAGGAAATCGAACCATAGTTTTTTCTGTAATGGTGTCATTTGAAATGGCCCGTTGAAGTTCAGCGATGACGATCCCTCGTTTAATTTTTGTAATTTTACCTTCGCCTAAGAGAATCATTTTAGAGTCAGATAAAACGGGGCGACGTTTGTCAAAATCTTCAGGCATGTTTACAGCAGTCCATTGAACGTCCATACCAACGGTGAGTCCATCAGTCACGCCCACATCTATGACGGCGTACTTTTTTCCTACTTCTTCATAGACTGCTTTGCCGATGAGCGGATCCACGATGGTAAAAGCTTGATAGGGGATAATAGCTAATAATTCTTGGGTGAGTTTTTCAGTAATAAGTTCTAATTGGTCTGACGCTTTAAGGCTTGGGTGAAAACCCAATTGTTTTGACCAAAAAAGTGCGCCATTTTGTGCTAAATAAACATTCATTGTGAATTGCCGTTGTTCTGCGTAACCCGTCACAAGGACATTGGCATCTAACAGATTTGCTAATAATTTTACATCTTCAGGTTTTAATTCGCGACGAGGTTGGAGCACATCTTTTTGCATTAAAAACTGACGGCTCGCCACAAGATACTTTTTCTTTGCTGTGAGACGCTCTCGGCTTTTCCACCAAGCATTATCAGCTGCAACTTTAAGTGTTTCGTCTGCTTCAAATGGAAATACCACCCAGCGACGCATGAGATCTAATTTCTCAGCCTTTGCAAATGAGGGAGGGCATAAGACGACAAATAAGAAAATCCAAAGAACTTTCTTCATGCTCATATTTTTAGATTTTTTCTTCTTTAGCGCAATAGAATAAAACGAAAAAGAGGGTAAATAGAGTGATTTAGGGTGCAGCCATTGGCTGAAAAAGATCTTTGATTTGAGAAATTTGCCTAGGAGTTTGCTGAAAAGTGCCAAGCCATGATTCAGGCGCTTCCATACATAAAAAAGCGGGGTAACCTTTGTCTCTTTTTTTAAACTCACCAATTACATGGGAGAACATTTGATTTCTTAAGCCTTGATCGTAGCGAAGTTTACCATCGCCACTTAAAAAGAGTTCACCCGTAAGTGCCGCGGGTGGATTTTTAGAAAATCTTTCTCTAAGGATATGTTTCATCTCAGGTGGATATCTCAGTGCCCCAATACTTATCCAGCGAATTTCTTTAGGCGTAAACATGGTCGTGATTTGATCAACTAATTCTGAATACAAAACTTTCCAACCAGAAACATAGATCATCGGATCAACATGAAATGCGACAGGAAAACCTTGATTACTGGCAGTTCTTCCAGCGTGTAGTCTTTGCCTAAGTGATGCTGTACCATGTTCTTCACTTGCAATAATAGATTGTGGATTAACTGAAAAACTAACAACCACATTGCCTGCATGTTGAACATCAATAAAATTTTTAATATTATCTGATTTAGTTTTAAATTCGCATGTAAGTTTTGGATGTCTTGAAAACCACTGTACTAATATTTTTGAATAATGGGTGATATCATCTAAGCTTAATGAATCAATTGTTTCGCCAGTGCCTACGCGAAATGGAGAATTAGGAAATTTAAGTGCAGTTTCATCAAGTTCAATTAAAGCATCTTCGATATTTGTATAAATCTGACTAACGGGTGAGTTAATATAAGATTGTAAATAACAATAACTACAATTCATATTGCATTGAACACCTAGGTTTAAAACAAAGTAGTTACAACATGCCGCTCCTTGGGTGCCTGGGCATTTTCTAAAAAAATGTCCTTCATGAGGTGCAAGATAGAGTCGTTTTTTTGAAAGGCTAAATTCTTTTCCTGTTAAATTTCCTTCACGATTACCGTAAGGTCTCTCACTTACTTTAATGGGTGTTACATTTAAAATTTCTCGTGCGCGTTTTGCGACAAGTGAGTTCCATGACTTTTCATGAATATAAAGTTCTGAAAACTGATCGCTTATGAGTTCCAAATTTGATCACCTAATTCAGTTTTTTGAAGATTTTCAGTCAACCTTTTCCACTCAAGCTTGTTATTGACTTTAGCTTGAATCACAATGCTCGCTTGATCGCCTTGTCTTTCCCATTTTGCTGACACGCCACGTGGCCACGGCACATGCATTACTGATTTATTAACTAACGAATCATTTTGTAAAGTATTTGGATTTCTCAATGTTTTAAGTTGAGTCATCCAGTGTGAGGCTTCAAACACTGTTTTTATTTCAGGTTGGCAATCACCCCATTGAAGGCCTGACATTTTTAAATCGCATAAAAGATCTAAAACTTCTCTGCACTGAGAACTTGAAGGGCGTAAAGCAATAAGTGCTGAGCTTAATTGGTCTTTCCAGGTAGTTAAATATTCTAAGGGTTTTAAGCTCTTAAGGGCTACTTGCTTTTGATCAAGAAGGTATTGAAGCTCCACAGGCCACTCAAGTAAGAAGTCTTGTTCAGTTGATTGGCCTAAAACTTTAAGAAGTCTAAGGCGTTCTAATCCTCCAAGTTGGGCATTTGGCCAAACTTGTTCGAAGGCCACATTTAAGGGGCTATCGATGATTAAGACGTCTACCTGGTCTTGAATTTGTCTTTCAAAGCCTGAGATGACTTTTATGGAGCCATTGTCTATGAGGGCAATGACAGGTAAGATTTCTGGCCATTTTTTTAGAGGCTTAAAATCGAGGCTCCAAGTGAGTTCTGAGGATTTATAAGTCTTAAATTTCATAAAAATTTGGTAGCACGCAACGTAACTCTTGGCAACGAGAGATCCTATTACTAAGATAATAGAAGGGAGTGTCATGGCGGATCCTAAAACTGAGTTTATTCGAAATGGCGACGTATTTTTTTACAAATACGTGAAAGATCAAGAAATTGGAGACGTTGTCTATGTCTGGGATATCGACAAGACGTATCTTGATACGAACTTTGACAGTTTAAGAGGGCTACTTAAGACGGCATTTGAGAAAGCATTTCAAAAAACCAACGTGCCTGGTACAGCGACTCTAATTAGGGCAATGACAAAGTCGTTAGATTCTTCACATCCACCTGCTGTTTTTTTTCTTTCGGCGTCACCTCCTCAAATGGAAACTAAAATTTATCAAAAGATGAAAATTGACGGCTTAAATCCGTTTGGGATGCTTTTAAAAGATAATTTAAAAAATTTTAGACCACGAAAATTTAAACGTTTAAAACATCAAGTGGGTTACAAAGTTCAAGCTCTTTTAGAGCTTCGCGTGTATCTCAAAAAATCTGTAAAAATGGTTTTATTTGGTGATGACAGTGAAAGTGACGCGGTTGTTTATAGCCTCTTTAGTGATATTTGTAAGCGTCGTCTTAAGCATGTTGAGATTCTCTCAATTTTAGAAGCGCTCTATGTTTTACCACAGCAGCGTCAACGCATCATGGAGCTTCAAGCCCTTGTTCCTGAAGAGGATCCAGTTGAAAAAATTTACATTAATCTGGTTGCTGATACTGACCCAGACTATTATTCAAAATTCGGAAGACGTGTTCTTGCCACATTTACTACTTTTCAAGCAGCACTTGATTTATGCCAAGATGGCCGCATTGATGATGAATCATTGCTCATGGTAGCTCGTGATATGATAAATAATTACAGTTTCACTCCTGAAGAATTAGCCAAAAGTTTTGAAGATTTACACAAAAGAGATTTTTTAAGAAACGAAACTCAAAATCGCTTAATTCCCCATCTCAAAGAAAACGGATTTTTGCCATCCAATTTTGCATCTAGTATTCACCCTGTAAAAACACTTCAAAAAATCGGTGAAAAAATATTAGGGCTAAATATTGAAGACCCATGGGTTCCTGATCATATCGATTATCTAAATGACTTTAGGTGATGCAAATACTTCGCTACTGTTAAATTTTCTTTTTTAAAACACTAAACTCAATATTTAAAACCAGCGGTATTCCAAATTTGGGATCATCCATAGGGAAAGGTCTTGTTTCCCCCGTAAGCTCGTAGTTTCGTCGTTTATACCAATTGATGAGCTCATCTCTTGATGTGATGACGGTCATTTCCATTTCGCTACAGTGCCATTGAGTGGAACAGAATTTTTCAGTGGCCTGAAGTAAAAGTTTTCCCAGGCCTTTTGATTGTTGATCAGGGGCAACAGTGAGCATTCCAAGATAAGCTGTGTGTGATGAAATTTTACGCACATGAACGCAGCCCATGATTTTTTCTGATTCAATAGCTAAAAGTAAAGCGCCATTTTCTTGCTTAATTATTTCGCAAATTCCAGATGCATCGATTCTTTGACCGCCCAAAAGATCTGCTTCAGTTGTCCAACCTTTGCGGCTGCTCTCACCTCTGTAGGCTGAGTTTACTAAGTCGGCGATTGCTTGGGCTTCGGTACTTTGAGCAACTCGGAATTCATATGACATCTTGGTACTTCCTTGGGTTTTATATAAGTTTGTATGTAAGATCTGTGGCTGTCAAATTGAAAACCACACTTGAATTCTGACGCCGAACTACCAGGTAACTTCAAAGGTTCCCCGGTTATTAACGGGGTTTTATCAGAAATAATGACAAAAACCGTATATCTAAAGACTTCCAGGACGGAAAACTTTCCAAGGAAGGAGAAGCTTTCAAGAAGAATGCTTCAAAATTAGATTCCCAAAAGTGACGTCGAGAAAGAA
>JAWXAT010000005.1 GCA_034439615.1 Oligoflexia bacterium
ATTGCACCCTAAAGTCATAGAATGGGCTAAGAAAGAAGCTAAAAAAAGAGGTGTGGGCTATCAAACCATCATAAACGAAATACTATTGGCTAAAGCTGTATAAGTAGGTGTTCTACTAGCTTAGGACGTGAGGCACCAAATTCAATTCAATGAGTTGCATAGTTGATGGTTGGATCTGGAGTTAGTGATTCAAAATGTCTATTTCTGTCTGAATGCAGTTAACCAAAATAATATAATATTGGTATCAATTACGACATGCATTTCTTTACGCCACTCTCTTCTTCTTATGTGGAGTTATGAGCGCAACAGTGAGTTCTAAACCCAGGGGCTTAAGAAGGCGGTTGAGTGTGTCTTGAGTAGGATTATGTGCGGGATTGATTGCACGTAAAATGTTGGGACTTGCCACTTTCACTTGTTTGGAAAATTCTTTAACTCCCATGGCTCTGATGATTTTACCGAGAGCTTCTTGAAGGGTGATGCCTTCTTTAAGGGCTGCTAATAAAAACTCACGGGCAAATTTGGGATTTTGTAAATCTTGAGCTAATCCCTCATTCCAATCTTTGCTTCTTTTTGACATACCACTTACCTCTTCTTGTAATCAAGCCACAGAGCTTGAGCTTTTTTAATGTCACGACTCTGAGTGCTTTTTGATCCACCCATGAGCAGTAAAATTATTTTTCCACCATCCAAACCAAAATAAATCCTAAAACCTGGTCCAAAATCCAATCGAACTTCGAGCACGGCATCACCAACGGACTTGTAGTCACCCAGGTTGCCTAACTCGAAGCGAAAGATGCGTGCCTGAACGCGAGCCTTAAAAACATTGTCCAATGAGTCAAGCCACTCCCTGAAGGGAGACTTGCCTGAATCTGTGACATATTCTTTAACTGTTAAAGGCTTTTGCATCTGACTTCAGTGATATAAGTATCATATATGATAACTAAATACAAGCATCAAAAGCAGGTAAAGCCATGGTTGGAAAATGGTTGGGTAGAAACAGAACGTAAAAAAACATAGCTATTCGAACACCTACACTTAAGTTTGTTAAATACTAAATAAGATAAGGACCAGGAGGGGGTAATTCACGGGCGGAGGCTCTAGATAATTTGTGGAATTAAGTAATTGGTAAAATACAGAGAGAAGAGTTGGCTAAAATGATTAGGTACGGAACCTTAGGTACTCATGAGAGTAGAGGTTCGTCTGTCAGGACGATTGGTGCCGACGAGAGGACTTGAACCTCCACACCTTACGGTACCAGATCCTAAGTCTGGCGTGTCTGCCAATTTCACCACGTCGGCGTAAGATGATAAACTTTATAGATTTCAATAATCTAACTAGCTTTTATGCGCCTGTCAAATCATCACTTTTTGATCTGAAAATCGCCTGTGTGCCCAGAGTGTGCCTAGTCGGCAGATTTATGATAGTTAAAAATGAAAAAATAAAGAATAGATCAAACTTCGTTGTCTTTAAGAACTTTTTTTACAGTGTTAAGATCGGTTTCAACATGGGTAATTCTTTGTTCATGATTGTTCACAACCACTTCATGCTGTAGCACTGAGGTGGAGACTTCAAGTGCTGTATCAATCTTACTATGAATTTGCTCCATTAGAACTTCTAGACGGTGCGTTTTATCATCAATACGTTTTGTTAAAGTTGATTTAACTTCATTAACGCCAAGAATGAGGTTCTCAAAAATAGTGCCAATGTAATTGACCATCTCTTCTTTGGTCAAAGATGAGGATTTCATTTTAACAGGTTTTGGTTTTAAGATTTTTTTCTTTTGCACCATAAGGAGTCCCTTTAAAAAATTTGATTTAAACTAACAAAGGAACAACTAATAAGAAAGGGGAATTATATGTGTAACCCGTCTGGCGTGTCTGCCAATTTCACCACGTCGGCGTAAAGTGATTACTCTATTAATTTCAAAACTCAAAGGCAAGTACAACGATATCGCTTAATAAAATTCCCACCGTATTTGCCACAAGATCATCAGCCGCAACTTCACGATCAATCACCGTCTCTTTGGCTACACCTAGGGCAAAAGTTGTGAGACTTGCGTACAAAACAGATTTTAAGCGGGGTGTTTTGTATTTTTGAAAAATTTCGGTAAACGTAAAAGTTAATCCGTATGAAACCGCAACATGAAGTTGATGATCTGCCGCTTTGATATCAAACGGTCTTAAATCTTTCACGGCAGATGCTGAGGCTAAAGCTGATGCCGTAGCAGAAACTGAACTCAACATTAATAAAAAAACCAGACCAGCTTTAAAACACATGTCAGCTGTAGGTTTCCATCGTCGGACACGAACAAATAAGATTGCGATCGCCATGAGGATCATTAATGCGCGAAACACTTGGCCAAAATTTATGTTGTTTAGTCCATGGAGCGGGAAATGCCGCGCGTTCTCTTGAATAGGGATGTTCCCATTTATCAGCTATCACAGTGGCTGCTGTATGGGGAGCATGTTTTAACATATTGTCATCACGATCAAGTTTTCCATCTTCAATTTCTGTGATTTCTTTTCGAATTGAAATCATGGCATCACAAAAACGATCCAGCTCCCCTTGAGTTTCACTCTCAGTAGGCTCAATCATCATAGTACCAATAACAGGAAACGAAACAGTTGGTGCATGAAAGCCGTAATCCATAAGGCGCTTTGCAACATCCATAACTTCAACACCACTTGTGACTTTTAATGGTCTAAGATCCACAATGCATTCATGAGCCACAAGACCATGAGAACCTCTATAAAGAACGGGATAATATTTATCTAATTTTTTAGCTACGTAGTTAGCATTTAAAATTGCAACCTCTGTCGCTTTTTTAAGCCCGAGTGCACCCATCATTAAAATATAAACAAATGAAATGGGTAAGATACTAGCACTTCCCCAAGGAGCTGCAGAAATTGCTCCCACGGATTGTTCACCACCAACTTTAACCATGGGATTACTTGGCAAAAATGCAGTGAGATGTGATTTCACACCGATGGGGCCCATACCCGGACCACCACCACCATGAGGGATACAAAATGTTTTATGAAGATTAAGATGACAAACATCTGCGCCGAACTCGCCCGGTTTACATAATCCAACTTGGGCATTCATGTTAGCGCCGTCCATGTAGACTTGACCGCCATGTTGATGAACCACATTACAAATATCAATGATCGTTTCTTCAAACACACCGTGTGTTGACGGGTATGTGATCATCAGTGATGAAAGCTGTTTACTATATTGCTCAGCTTTTTTTCTAAGATCATCAAGTCGCACGTTACCACTTGCATCACATTCCACACCGACAACTTTGAGCCCTGCCATAACTGCACTAGCAGGATTTGTTCCGTGAGCTGAGTTAGGAATTAAACAAACATCGCGATGCCCCTCACCACGACTATGATGATATTTTTGAATAACAAGAAGCCCCGCATACTCGCCCTGTGAACCCGCATTTGGCTGCAGTGACACTCCGTCAAAACCAGTAATATCAGCAAGCATGGTTTCTAATCGGTCAGTGAGTTGTCTATACCCTTTTACTTGTTCTGCTGGCACGAATGGATGAATCTTACCAAACTCTGGCCAAGTCACAGGAAACATTTCAGCCGTAGCATTAAGTTTCATTGTGCATGAACCAAGTGGAATCATTGATGTGGTGAGCGAAAGATCTTTTGCCTGCAGTCTTTGCATGTATCTTAGCATTTCAGTTTCAGAATGATATTTGCTAAATACGGGATGTGTCAGATATTCAGTTTGACGTAAAAGATTTGTGGATAATACCTTTTCATTACTTATGAGTGATTCAACTGATGGAACTGTTTCACCTAATGAAAAAACTTGAAGTAGATCTTGAAGATCTTTTGTTGTGACTGTTTCATCTAGACTTACACTCACACATGTATTGCTGATTTTTCTAAAATTCATTTTTTGAATTTGTGCATGACTTAAAATTTTTGAGAGATCCTCACCCACTTCAATTTTTAGTGTATCAAAAAATGGAGTGGCGACTTTATAACCCAACTGTTCAAGACCGTAAGCTAAAGTTGAAGCTAAGCCATGCACACGTTGAGCTATTTTCTTAAGCCCCTTAGGGCCATGATAAACCGCATACATGCTTGCCATAACAGCCAACAATACTTGGGCTGTACAGATATTGCTTGTCGCTTTTGCTCGACGAATATGTTGCTCACGTGTTTGAAGAGCGAGTCGCAAAGCAGGTTTTCCATTAGCATCAATTGAGACACCAACAATTCGGCCAGGCATTTGACGTTTAAATTCATCTTTTGTCGCAAGGTAAGCTGCATGGGGGCCACCAAAACCAAGTGGAACACCAAAACGCTGTGTGTTTCCAACAACAATATCAGCTCCAAATTCACCTGGTGATTTGAGCAAACATAGACTCAAAAGATCAGCAGCAACAACGGCCATTGATTTATTTGCATGAGCTTTTGCAATGAAACTTGCATAATCGTAAACAACACCATCAGTCGCAGGATATTGAAGTAAAACGCCAAAAATATTTCCGCTAAAATTAAATTTTCGATGATCGCCGACAACAATTTCAATACCCAGCGGATTTGCACGAGTGCGAACTACATCAATTGTTTGTGGATGACAGTCTTCAGACACAAAAAAAGTTTTTGCACCTTCAACCGCATTCGCCAAACAAAGTGTCATTGCTTCAGCAGCAGATGTGCCCTCATCAAGCATGGATGCATTTGCGATTCCCATACCTGTTAAATCCATAATCATGGTTTGAAAATTTAAAAGTGCCTCGAGACGCCCTTGAGCAATTTCAGCTTGGTAAGGAGTGTATTGAGTGTACCATCCAGGGTTTTCAATAATGTTTCTTTGAATGACAGGAGGTGTGATGCAATCGTTATAACCCATGCCAATATATGTTCTAAAAATCTTATTCTCACTGGCAATGGCGCGCATTTCACTTAAAGCTTCATACTCGCTAAGTGCAATTCCCGTTTTTAGCGGATTTTTTGTACGAATAGCTGGAGGCACGGCATTTTTAATCAGCTCGTCTAAAGAAGCATAACCCACAGATTTCAGCATTTCCTGAATTTCTACTTCGTTGGGACCAATATGTCGGTCTACAAAAGCGTCTGTGGATTTAAACGGATCTTCAGATTTATTTTGGCGTGGAACTTGGGTCATACCCCCCCTAATTTTTATTTCTTAACAATAAGTTTTTCGTAATCAGCCGGGGTCATTAAGGTTGTTAATTCTTTTTCACTATCCATCTCAATGCGAATAAGCCAACCATCTCCGTACGGATCATCATTCACGCTGCCAGGATTATCCATTAACACTTCATTCACTTCGACAACTGTACCTGAAATGGGTGCAAATAAATCACTCACAGCTTTTACACTTTCAACGACGCCAAAAGGTTCGTTCTGCGTAACTTTTTGACCTTCTTCAGGAAGTTCAACGTAAACAACTTCACCTAATGCATCTTGTGCATATTCGGTTATGCCTACAGAGACCAAGTTTTCATCAACTTGTGCCCACTCGTGATCTTTTGTGTATAAAAATTCTGTTGGAACTGGGGTATTGGCCATTGTTTTCTCCTCACAATTTACTTCTGTATAAAGGGTGTTTTTACTACATGTGCCCTAACGTTTCGACCTCGAATTTGAACAAAAAATTCTTTTCCTTCTTGTGACAATTCCACAGGAACGTATCCAATGCCAATAGGCTCTTTAAGTGTGGGCGACATCGTTCCACTTGTTACCTTGCCGATTTCAATATTGTCAAATGAAATCAATGGGTAATCATGCCTTGGGATTCCCTTTTCCACCATTTTAAAGCCTACAAGTTTAGTCTTCAAACCTGCGAGCTTTTGCTTTTCAAGTGGCGCTTTACCGATAAAATCACCCTTTGAGAACTTAATAACCCACCCAAGCCCCGCTTCTAATGCCGAGGTGAGAGCCGTGATTTCATTGCCATAGAGGGAATATTTCATCTCTGTGCGTAATGTATCACGAGCGCCGAGCCCAATAGGCTGAACACCAAGATCTTCGCCTTTATTTAACAAATCGTTCCAAAAGCTAACGGCCTGAGCATTGGGAAGAAATACTTCATATCCATCTTCACCTGTATAGCCAGTACTGGCCACATACCAAGTCTGACCAAGTTGTGTATAAGTTTTAAACTCATTACGCTTAAGAGCTTCAACTTCCGCACCTAAAATATGCCCTAGAAGTTTTCGAGCCTTTGGGCCTTGAATGGCAATTTGTGCCCACTGAGCTGATTGGTTTTCAATAACAGCACCTTTATTATTACTGCTCATCCATTCAAAATCTTTGTCAGCATTAGAAGCGTTAACACACACGAGATAGTTCGTATTTTTTTCAATGCAATAAATAAAAATATCGTCGACCAAACCACCCTGAGGATTCAAAAGCAGTGAATATTGAGCTTGGCCATTTTCAAGTTTACTAACGTCGTTGCTCGTAAGCCACTGAAGTGTTTCAAGAGCTTTTGGGCCTTTAACGAAAATTTCGCCCATGTGACTTACATCAAAGAGTCCGACATTTTTTCGAACAGCTTCGTGCTCCTCAATGACACCTTTGTATTGAACAGGCATATGCCAGCCAGCAAAATCCACCATGCGGCCGTTTAGTTTGATGTGCTCGGCATTTAAAACTGTTTTTCTTATTTCACTCATTTAATTTTCCGATTCCCGCTCTATTTAAAACTTCAATGATGAGTTCTTCATTTTTAATAGCAATCAAATGAACACCATCGCACATATCTAAGTAATCGCGCACAAGCTCAGAGGCAAATTTAATTCCTTCTTCACTTGGATCCTTCGCATCTGAAAGTCTTTTAAAAAGTTCATCGGGAACAAAAATACCAGGGACCTTGTCATGGAGAAATTGCGCTGTTTTAATTGAACGCACTAATAAAATACCAGCAAGAACTTTTGTTCCAAATGGACGAACCTTTTTCATAAATTCTTCCATCAAAGTTCGATTATAAACAATTTGTGTCTGAAAAAACTGGGCACCGGCTTTAATCTTTTTTTCCATGCGACGAATTTGTGGTTCCATGGCTCGTCCACCCGGATTCACCACTGCCCCCGGAAATAAACCCAGTTTGCCTTTGAGTTCTTTACCGTTAAGATCTGTTCCTATATTCATTTTATTAATAAGGTTTAGTAGACCAACGGCCTCTACCTGAAAAACTCCTTTAGCATCGGGAGTATCACCTGCAGCTACGGGGTCGCCAGTGAGAGCAAGAATGTTTTTTATTCCAAGCCCCTTAGCACCTAAAATATCAGATTGAAGACCTAAAATATTTCGATCACGACAAGTAAGTTGATAAATTGGTTCAATGCCTTCACGCACTAAAAGTGCGGAGCAGGCCAGGCCACTCATACGCATAAGTGCTCGTTGATTATCAGTGACATTGAGTGCATGCACGTAGGGTTTAAAGAGCCTTGCACTTTTGTAAAAGTGCTCAAGGTCTGTTCCGTGAGGAGGAGTAACTTCAGCAGTGATGACTTTCTTACCCGCCAGGAGTGCTTCTTGAAAGGTCATAAAAGTCTGTGTGCTTCTTGGTGAAAAGCTAAATCCACAGTATTTTTCAGTAGCATGGCCACGGTCATTTGCCCAACACCTCCGGGCACAGGGCTCAGGGCGGCAACTTTACCTTCACAAGATTTAAAATCCACATCACCCATCATTTTGCCATCGATGTGATGCATTCCCACATCAATGACACATGTGTGTGAACCAAAATAACTGGCGTCAAACATTTCTGGCTGACCCGCTGCCACAACAACGATGTCTGCATCTTTAGTAAATCGTTTGATGTCTTTGGTTTTGGAGTGACACATCGTAACTGAAGCGTCAGCTGCTAATAAAAGTTGGGCCATAGGTTTACCGACGATGTTTGATCGACCAATGACCACAGCGTTTTTGCCACTGACTTGAATTTTGTAGTGCTCAAGGATACGCATAACGCCAAAAGGTGTACACGGCTTCACTCTTGGGCGCCCTGAAAGTAATAGCCCTAAATTTTCTGGGTGAAAACCATCGCTATCTTTAAGTGGATTCATCGCATTAAGAACTGCTTCAACGCTAAAATGTTTAGGCATGGGAAGTTGAACAAGTATGCCGTTAACTTCGGTGTCAGTATTGAGGCGTGTGATTAGTGAATCAAGCTCTTCTTGATTTTCTTCTTTATCTAAAGCGAATCTCAAAGATTGTATTCCCACCTCAGCGCAGGCTTTTTCTTTATTTCGCAGATATATTTTTGAGGCAGGGTCATCACCAACAGATACGACCGCCAATTGTGGTGAGCGCTTATATTTTTGTTTGAAGCGCGCAGAATCTTTTGCGACTTCTTCTTTAACTTGTTTAGCAACCGCGCGTCCATCCAGCAGGAGCATGGGGGCCTCCGGATTGTGAAGATGATAAATTTCAATAACTTGACAGTTTTATCGCGTCTAAGAGTCTATGACAAGCATGTTTAGAGATCTTACACACATGAACTTATTGCCCGTTGACTCAACGTAAGTATTTGATTATAGTGGCTTTGACGCTTGTTACGCGTTTTTAATACGGGCTTATCTAGCCTCATAACGGAGATTCGAATCATGGAAAAAGTTAAAATTTCAAAAGATGGCGAAAGTATCGACTTTATTCAAAGTGAAACTACACCCGTAAATCCCAAAAAATTTCGCGCCTCTGTTGAAGTTGAAAGCTTTTACCGATTTGTATTTGAAAATGATCTGCGCAAAGAATCTCTTGAGATTATCGAGAGAATAGCTGCAAAACGTAAAGTCATCAAAATGGCTGCTCGTGCCAGTGCAAAAAAAGCTAACGCAGCAAACTAAGATATAAAACCATTATAATTTAAACGCCTTGTCCGGATTCACAACGAACATCCGTATTATTTCGGACACCTGCAACTCACATCTCTATAAATCAATCTAAAACCAAACTTTACTTTGCACTTCGTCATGTAGACGGAGGATTTTATGATTAAAAACAATCGCGGACAAAGTTTGATCGAATATCTCATTATTGTGGCCCTCATTGGCGTAGGAAGCATCGCAATCATGAGAGGGCTTGGGCAAACCATTTACGTACGTTTTGCTAATATCACCAACGCTCTTCAAAATAAAAATGTCGAGCTCAATACTGAAAATGTAAAAGCTGAACATTTTCAAAAACGAGGGCTCGATGATTTCTTTAAAGCCGCTGGGGATTAAGGCTCAAAGTAGTCTTGAGTTTCTGGTTTCAGCGATAGCCGTCATACTCGTAATGTTTATGGGGACAAGTGTATTGCTTCATGGTTTCGCGACACTCATGTGTGCTCGCTTAGCCAGCTCTCATAGTCGCTGTCTTGTGACTGAAACAAATCCACTCATTTGTGAGAGCAAAACAAGGAATGCTTTAAAAACTTATTTTGGTTTTAAAAATATTGTCATACAGACAAAAAAAATACGCCAAATCGTGCGCACTGAAATCAACGCTCAACAATTTAGCGGTTTAGTAATACGTGCGAGCTATGACCTAGAACCCAGTGAATACAAACGAGTATCCCATGGGAAATAAAGGGCAAAGTCTGATTTTATTTTTAGTATTATTTCCCGTATTGCTCACAATCAGCGGGGTTATTGTTCGATCAGGACAATCAGCCCTTATACTCACCCAATCAGAAAATCTCTGCTCACAAATTGCACTTGATACTCTTGCTGAACAAGCCAAAGGAATTGAAACACTTGGTAAACTTAATCCCTATGCAAAACAAATTATTGATATGAAAAGAGAAGTTGAACTACTTATTCTTGCAGCAACAACCCAACCTCAATTTCTCCCCGCTCTGATTCAAGCACGTAAAACTTTAATTGCTTCTCAAAAAATCATCGCCATTAACCAACAAAACATTAAGCGCCAAGCTCTTGCACGATCATTTGCACGCATCAATAAGCAATTGCCTAAAAAATATCGTGGGAAACTCTTGTTTCGCTGGAATCCGGCAATGCCACTAATCTTACTTAATCAGAAGTTAGGATACGAAAATGAAACTGGAGCACCACTGGAATTGCCATTTGATTTTGAATTACGTTCAAAGCTTATCGGCACAGGGAAATTAGAAACTGAGAAGTTCTTATTACCCTGGCAAAATGCCGACGGTGAAAAATTTAAAAAATATTCAAGCTTAAGTTTAACCTGCAATGCATATATCAAAATGAAAGGAATTGGTGAGCCATGGGAAGTACTTCTCACAAAGGACAAGCCCTCATTGAAACTGCTATAGGTATTATTACTTTGGTTTTATTCATAAGCATGGGTGCACAGGTAAGTTTTATTTTGCTCAAAAACTTTAGGCATCATCATCTTGAACATCAAACGCCTCTTAAAAGTAAGGAATTGCCTTTTGAGATTATGTGGTCAAAAGATTTGATGTTTTTTAAAAAACAAAGTGCGCGCAAAATTGAGAAAACTTACAAAGATAATGGCTGGCAAGTTGTTCAAAAAACAAATTTAGGCACAGATATTTTACTTTTGATGGAAAAAGATCATGAGCAGATTCTAATTAACAATGAAATGGGAGTTAAGTTATGAGAGAGAAACTGCAAAAACTAATAAATGATAAATTTACCAAAGAACATTACATCCTTTTAGGTACACTCATCTTAACTGTTCTCATGAGTTTATGGATCGGTCAAAAACCTGTGGCGCAAGCCGAGCAAGAAACCACAGAGGTCAGCGTATTAATTCCAAAAGGTTTTCTTATGATTCCGCTACAACTGGCAAATGGAGACTCAATAGCAAGTCTGATTCATCGCAATGCCGTTATTGATGTTTTTAAAGCCGGACAAAAAATAGCTTTAGCTCAAAATCTCAGGGTTTTAAAACTTCCTCAAGAAGATGGGGCCCTCTTTGGTGCTTTGGTTCCATCAGATATTGCCGGAACACTGCAAGAAATTTTTAGTAGCCCGAAACTCAGGGGAGCAATTCGGACACTTAACTCGGGGGTAACGAAATTTAGTATTCCCAAACCCCGCAGCTCTTTACTTACAGAAATACATGTGGATGAGGATTTATGAAAAAATTATTTTTAATTATTTTAGTTAGTATATTTTCAATTGAGAGTTTTGCACAGCAAGTGTGGGTAACATCATCTCAATTATCATCACGTGATCAGCTGATTAAATTAGCGGATATTAGAAGGCCTGAATTTCAAGATATTGACCTTATCTCATGGCATGAAGCCCAATTAGCACACCCAATTACTAGAGAAGAACTAACGACACTTTTGCAGCAAGAAGAAAAGGCAAAAGATTTAAGCCTTAAAGGTGACTTTAAAGGTAGCCTTGGTCTTTACTTAAAACTTTTAGGTCAACTTGAAACTCTACCGAATGTTGCCGGAATAGAAAAAATTACTTTTGCGACTTTAGTTCGAATTGCTGAAATCAGCACTGTATTAAAAAAACAAGATGCCGGCTCTTGGTGGAAGCAGGCTCGGGGCTTTGTAAAAAATTTGAATTTTAAAGACCAGCAATTCTCGCCACAGGTCATAGAAAAATTAAAATCAGTTAAATTTAAAATGAATAAAATAATTTTAACCATTAACACCAATCCAAACGACATCCTTTACATTGATGGGCGAAGAATTTTTTGTTCGCAGGCTAATTGTGAGGTTTCAGTATTACCTGGTATTCATTTAATTGCGGCAATTTCCCCTGGCTCACAATGGGTAGTTCAAAAAATTAATATATCTGAGAGTGACAAAATTCCCAAAATATCTTTTTTATTTGAACCAGTAGTAACAGGTGATTGTGATCATCCACGCTATGTAGGGAAACAACTTCCTTCCAAAATAAAATTGCTAGCTCGTTTTCAAGGTACTGTATGTGAACGCGTATATGATGGCAAAAAGTGGTATTCAACGCAGAAAAAACCACTAGAAATGTATTTACCGGTAACGACATCTCAATTTGAGAATTTTGAAGCACCCACACAAAAATCTTGGTTTCAAAAAATGGTTCGCTCACCTTGGTTTTGGATAGGCGCTGGTTTAGTTACTGCGGGTACAGTGATCGCTGTTAAGAAAAGTCAAGAATCAGAAACAGTTATTGTCCCAACTCACACTAATAAATAATTTATTAGCGACCTGTAGATGTATTGGTTGGAACATTTGCTCCGGGATTGAAATAAGATGGTGTGGTTCTAACTCCACCAGTTACATCGAGGCCGAATTGAAAACCGGATGGACTACCATTATACCCACCGCCACCACCAGAACCGCCATTTAAACAATTCATTGAACCTGATCTTAAGCAGGCAAGTTGTTGTTGGGATTCCATGATGTTCTTAATGATATTGTATTCAAGTTCAGATTGACGACGCTGTTGATCCATCATTTGTTGCATGGCTTGTTGTTGAGCTTGCATCATGATTTGATTGTATTGAGCTCCACCAAAAGCATTTGCACCCATAAATGGATTTCCCACTTGTCCGTTTGCATAGGGATTAAATCCACCGGAACCATTAAAAGAAGGATTAAATTGCGAGTTTCCAAATGGATTAAATTGTCCGTTTGCACCTGGGTACGTGGTGTGAGGACCAGGATACATTGAACCTGGAGGACAAAAAGAGCCTCCTGAAAATCCGGGAGAGCAACCATAATTTCCGGGTCCACCGGGGCCGAACTGACCGTTTGGCCCGAACTGACCGTTAGCTCCACCATTGAGACCAAGTTGCGCCATGATATATGGATTGCCTGCAAGAAATGGATTCATCGATGCATTCCCACCAATACCACCGGGGCCACCAGGGCCACCGGCTCCGTACATAGCTGCGAGCCATGGTGGAAGACCATTGGCGCCAAAGTTTGCGTACACACCAGCATTTATGCCAGCACCTTGTCCGCCATTCGGGCCAAAATATCCGTATGGATTCATAAAACCTGGATTATACATTCCACCGCTATTTGGATAGCCGTTTCCATTATAGACATTACCGTTAATGCCATGGAACTGACCAGCGGGAGGAAATGGAGAATTATACATTTGTGAACAACCGTAAGAACCACTTCCCGTTCCGCCATTGATTGATCCGTAAAGACCGTAGGCGAAAAATGGAAACCCCGCAGAAAAGGGTGATGTCGCTGCTGAATCTGGTGGAACGTAACCTTCCTCAGCTAAAATATCTGCTGCATAGCGGTTGTACTCGCCTTGTTTTTTCATTGCGTAAATTCCAAGCCCAGCACCGACGGCTAATGGAATATAACTTGTCCATGGGCGTTTGTATGAACCACGCGCTCCATCACAGTCGCGGCAGTTTGTGCCAGCATTATCGGCGCGCATATCTTCGTCATCGATATCGTATTCGTCTCGTTCATTGTCGTAAGCTGAGTTAAAGTCACCAGATGCTTCTTCTGCTTCACGAATTATCGGAACTGAATCTTCTTGGACACTAGCCAATGTTTCTCTTGCTTCTTCATATTCACTTGCAGCTGTGCGACAGCCAGAAAGATCATTTTCTTTTTTGACTGTACTTGGAACACATAATTCGGCGGTTCCGATTTCTTTGCCTCTTGAACTATTGATAGCTTCATTACAACTTTGACGTGAAGATCTGGTAGTCATCACGGTTTCGCATTTCAGTTCGTCTTTTTGACCCTGACTAGCTTTAACTTTATTTGTACCTTCAACAAGTTTGTCAAATGAGCTGATTGTGATGGTGTCTTTTAATTTTCCTAGAAGTGCATCTGACTTTTTATCAAAGTTCTTCTGAGCTTTATCTAATGCTTCTTGAGCTTTTTTAGCTGCCTTAGATAATCTTTCAGAATTTTTCTTAAGCCTTTTTAGTTCATGATTACGCTCAATGATGTCGTCTTTTCTATGGCCCTTCCAAGGTTTACCACCGTAATCGCATTGTTGTTGCAAAAACTGTTGTCCACCTGGTTGGTACATCATGTTTTGTTGGCCGTAACCAACTTGGGCTTCTGCTCCGAAGCCAATGATAACCACCAGTGAGAAACTTAAAATATTCATAACATTCTTCATGAACCTGCTCCCTATAGATGTACGGTTCCAGTACTCTTCTCGACACCTTTGCAAATGAACTTAATGGCTTAGGACTTAAATCTAGGTTTCGACACCTGGTCTGGTTCTTTATCATTTTTTTGACTAAAATTTAGACATGCAACACATTATTCTCGTCGTCGACGACGAAAAGGACATCATTGATTCTCTTGAGCGCCAATTTCGTAAGCAATATAAAATTTTAAAGGCCACCTCAGGAATCGACGCCCTTCGTATTTTAAATCAAGAATCGGTTCACCTCATTTTAAGTGACCAGCGCATGCCTGAAATGACTGGTGTTCAACTTTTTGAACGAGCCCAAAAACTTCAACCTGATGCTATTCGAATTTTATTAACCGGCTATACAGATGTGGAATCTGTCATTGCCGCAATTAACAATGGTCAAATTTATCGATACATTACTAAACCTTGGGACCCAATTGATTTAGATATTATCGTCAAAAAAGCACTTGAGACTTTTGATTTAAAATTTGAACTCAAAGAGAAAAATAAAAAATTAGAACAAGCCCTTGAAGAACTCAAAAGCCTTGATCAGGCAAAAAGTCATTTTATGTTACTCATAGGGCATGAGCTTAGAACTCCGCTGACTACAATTTCTTCTTTCACTGAACTTTTGTTAGAGGAAAATCTCAAAGATGATGTTAAAAAATATGTTTCTCGAATATCGCAAGGCACAAATCGTTTGAGTGAAATAATTTTTGATGTTTTAGATCTTTTAGGTGCAGAAACGGGCCAGACAAAACTGAATAAATCTAAATCAAATTTGAGTGAATTAATTAATAACACAACAGATGAGTTTAAAGATTTGGTTAAAAAAAGATCATTAAAAATAAAATCAAATCTAAAAGCAAATAATGCTTTTTACGATTCTACTGTGATTAAAAAGGTATTTAAAAAAATTCTGCACAATGCTTTGAAATTTTCGACTGAGAATAGCGAAGTGATCATTTCAACAAGCGATGATAAAGATGGTGTAACTTTAAAAATAACAAATGACGGCGCACCTATTTCTCAATCTAAAATTCAGCAGATCCTAAAGCCCTTTACACTTGACGAAGACATCATGAATCACAGCCAAGGTTTGGGCCTCGGACTTTCTGTTTGCCAAAGCCTCCTTAAACACCATGGCTCGCTCTTAGTTGTTGATTCCCATGGGAATCAGACGTCCGTCGGATTTCACCTCCGGACAAATGCCTAAAGCACTCATTATATTCATTTTAAAGCCTACGCATAGTTTGCACATCTAAAAGGCATGTGGAAAACAATATTAATTTCTTTAACTCTACTATCTCAAAGCGCTTGGTGTGAAAACGTATTAGTAACACTTAGCCCTGGGGAACAAAAAATACTGCCCATAAGTCATATGACTACAATGACTGTGACGAATCCCAAGGCTGCCAAAGTAAGCATCATAAAAGGTGCAATAAAGATTACAGCAGTTCGCATAGGCACCACTCACGTTTTCACCAAAGGTGGTAAAACAAATATTGAGATAGTTGTTCACAGTTCAAAACTTAAGAGAGCAAAAGCGCAGATATCTCATTGGTTAAAAAATGTTCACGGAATCACGTTCTTAATCAACACCAATCACATTTTATTACAAGGAGAAGCATTTCGACTCTCGGATTGGCAAGTGCTTCACAAGTATAAAAAACTTTTTAAGTCGCAAATTAAAAGCGAAGTTAAACTTTCACAAGAACTTCAACCTGCGTTGAAAAAGGCAGTGAATGACGACCTCAATAAACGCTCAATTTCTTCAGCCTGGACAGAAAACGACAACGGAGAAATCTCAATTCAATCAAATATGAATAAAAAAGAAAAAACAGCCGTTAACGAGGTTATTGAAGATTGGGGCTTACCAAAGGCAAAATCTACTCATGCTTTAGAATTAAAACCTATGATTGAAATTGATGTGGTTATCGCTGAAGTGAAGAAAAACTCGTTAAGCACTTTAGGCCTTCAATTACCAGGCAGCTACTCTGCTACTGTAATCCCCACGAGTGATCTCAGTTCAGCAGCTTTTGCATTTAATCCGTTAGATATTGTTTTTAATGCTGCCTCTTCTCGTGGCGGCGGCCGAGTGCTTGCGAACCCAAAGCTTTTATGCCGAAGCGGTGAAGCAGCTCACTTTGTTGCTGGCGGCGAGATTCCAATTAAAATAATGAATACTCGAATTCACGATGTTATTTGGAAGCGTTATGGTGTGATTTTAGACATCACTCCACTTGCAGATTATCAAAATCGCATTTCAACAAAACTTGTAACCGAAGTTAGTTTAATTGATGACAGTCGCGTTATTGATGGAATCCCCGGGTTATTCACCAATCGCATAGAAACTCATTTTGATCTCAATGGTTCAAAAACAATTGCTCTCTCTGGTCTTATTAAGAGCGAATTGGGTCGAAGCACTACATCGAACTCACTTTTGGGAGAAATACCTATACTGGGAGAACTTTTTAAAAGCCGAGATTATAAAGATAGTAAAACCGAACTTGTAGTGTTCGTAACACCACGAGTGATTTCACCTTACGACACAAATCAAAAGCCTCCTCAAATTCCTCAGTGGAGTGATGATGACTTATGATGCATGAAAAAGCTTATTCAATTATTCAAGATACATTAGGAGATATGGGAGAAGAAAACTTAGAAAGTCTTCTCAAAAAGAATATTCAAAAAAATATTATATCAAATAACCATGAATCATCTAAACTTTTCACATCACTCTTTGAAGAGCTAGAAGGTTATGGGCCGCTTAAAGAATTAATGGAAGACAAGCTGATCACAGAAATACTGGTAAACGGACATCAGCATATCTATTATGAAAAAAATGGGAAATTACATTTCCACAACTCTCAATTCACATCAGAAATTACACTTAATCGACTCATCCATAGGCTTCTTATAAAAATGGACAAAACTGCCGACGCTCGTCACCCGCTTGTTGATGGCACAATTGATAATGGTACTCGAGTTCACATTGCCCTTGCCCCTGTGACCGAAGTTCCAACTTTAAGTATTCGTCGTCACACATTTCGAAAATGGACACTAAATGATCTTGTAAATACAGGTATGTTAACTAATGACATGCTTATAAAATTTAAAGGATGGATCACTGATAAAAAAAACATTCTCATCTGCGGCTCTACTGGTTCTGGTAAAACAACTCTCATGCGTGCAGCCCTTAGTTGTGTTTCCGAGCAAGAGCGTATTATTACACTTGAAGATACTGCTGAAATTGGAAAACTTGGCCCCCATGTTGTGAATTTAGTTACCCGTGAGAATCCTGACGATATGTACCCTGCGATTAATCTTCAAACGCTTTTGCGACATAGTTTAAGAATGCGACCTGATCGCATTATTGTAGGAGAAGTGAGAGGGGCCGAAGCTTTAGTACTATTAGACGCTTTGGCAACTGGGCATCAAGGCTCAATGTGTACGCTTCATGGGGCCACCGCGGCTCAAGCACTGAGGCGTTTAGAAAGTCTTGTTTCAAGAGCAGCACCTCAATGGGATATTTTAACAGTCAGACAACTTATTGCTGATGCAATAGGGATAATTATTGTCGTACAAAAAGAAAACGGCCTGAGAAAAATTACTCAGGCCGTTGAAATTTCAAGTTTTGAAAGCTTTGGCTTTCTCTTAAATCCGTTGATTTAAGATGCCCTCATCATGCTTCCTTGTTTAAGTGGAACATCATTCTCATCTAATTTTAGTGAACCTTCTTTTTCAAGAGTGCGCACTATTTCGACAAGCTTGATATGAGCTGATTCAATCTCGATGGGAGTAGGTTTTAATATCTCGAGAAGATTTGTAACTTCACGCTTTTTGAGATCGCGAAGTGTATGTGTTGCAATTGCAAAGGCTTCGGGCGGGAGACCCTTAAGACAAATCGCTAATGTACGTTCACTCAATCGTGTTGTGGCTTCACAAACTACGAGTGGATCCCATTTAAATATTTTTTCTGTTGTAAGAATTTTGCTTTTTATCATAGTGCCAAATTCTTTATCTTCAGCGATGATCATATTGATCAAATTTTCTCTTTTTTTACTTAAGCAAGTTTCCAAAAGAGCTAATAGCTGCTGAACACCACCTGGTTTGCGATAACGTGCAAGCATTGACATAGGAAAAACTCCTCCCCCGTTATGCAGGGCTCAATGACAAGCACTGCATTTATTACGCTGTTAAATCAAGTCGCTGACCAAACCCGGCCGGCGCTTCTGCCTTAACTGCTGTTTCTGTTATCGGTGTGACTGGTAACGGACTCGAAACCACACGTTGAAAAGCTGGTCCGCTTTCTACCGCATTTGGTTCAGTCATCCGTCTTGGTTTTGGAATTTCTCCAGAAATCAAAACCTGCCGCGTCGACGCCGGAATAATCTTACTGATCTTCTCCATGAGCCACCTCCATGTGTTCTGGAAAGAACTTATAATTAACTATCGGCGGGTCAGGACTAAACTTGAGTCTTGTATTTTATTATTTTGTCGATTTTTTTAACAGGACTAAAGTGGTGTTCAAAACCCCTTAATATCTTGGCTGAATTCAAATTAAGGCGTATGGATAAACTTATGTTAAGCAGAAAATAATTTGTGAATTACTTATGTTGCCTGACAGCTCAATTTCGATTTTACGAGCATCAAGACCCGACAGCTAGCTCGATTGCTCTTGGTAAGATTGTGTACACTACAGGGGCTACACCGGGTTGTTCGCCATCCATTTCAAGATAAACATCATCTACTGTTTCAATGGTTATTTCTTTACCTTGGTAATGATGAATTCCTGGCAGGTTTATAAATGTACCGTCGTACATACGATGGCCCGAAAGTACGATTTGATATTTAGGCATAGGTTCGCAAATAATTACTTCGAATTTTCCGTCATCTACTTGTGCCATGGGGGCCCAGCACATTCCTGCGCCGGAGTAACTTCCGTTTGCTACAAAGACATTTAGGCAAGCGCCATCATACACTAGTTGTTTATCGACATGAATTTTCATTAATTGACCTTTGGCAGCCAAAAAACTTAAAGCGACATTACCAAAATAGGCAATTTGAGGCGGAACAAATCGAGGGGTGTGATTTACTTTGCGCGCAACAATACCAGCAAGGCCTGCGGTAGCGATATTGAGAAAAAATCTTTTTTGTTCACGACCGAATTCATCTTTGAAATAGGCACAGCCTACATCAATTTTTTTAAAAATTGGATTTACCAAAACATCTACGGCTTCTCGATAATTTTCAGGAATTTCTACACTCTTAATAAAATCACAACCACGGCCTGCGCTCAAAATTCCAAGTTTTAAATTTGGATTGATCGGTTCGTTCTTCTCTGTAAATAAACCATTAATGACTTCATTGATTGTACCATCACCACCACCCACTATGAGAAGTTCTGTATCTGACATTGCAACTTGTGTGGCAAAGCGTGTGGCATCACTAGTTGTTGTAGTCATGAATTCTTCTAGTTCGCCTAATCGCCCCTTCACTTCATCGCGAATAGACTTCCACATACTCAAAGTGCGACCGCCACCTGATGCTGGGTTTACGATAATGGCTGATTTCAAGTTGTAACTCCTGTTTGCGGATTCACCACAAGATTTTGTGGGTTCACAACCTTCACGTGTAACTCTGCTAATTGATCGCGAGAAACTGTGCTTGGGGTACCAGACATCTGACACGCGGCTTTTTGTGTTTTAGGAAACGCAATGACTTCTCGAATTGCTTCTGTACCACAGAGAATCATGACGACGCGATCAACTCCCCAGGCGATTCCGCCATGTGGAGGGGTTCCGTATCTTAAGGCATCTAAAAAGAAACCAAACTTATGTTGAGCTTCTTCTGGGCTGATATGTAAGGTTCTAAACATCGCATCTTGAACTTCTTTTCTATGAATTCGAATACTCCCACCAGCAATTTCGTAACCATTACAAACCAGATCATAGGCTTTGGCTTTAATGTCTTTGAATTTATCTTCATCACCTTTAACAAAAGCTTCAAGATCTTGATCTTGGGGTGATGTAAATGGATGATGTCTTGCAGCCCAACGCTTTGCCAATGGATCAAATTCTAAAAGCGGAAAATCTATAATCCATAAAAGCGCATCTTTACTTGTGTCGATGAGTTTGAGTTTATGCCCGAGGTGTAAACGTAAGACACTTAAAGTTTGACAAACAACATTGTAATCATCGGCCACCATCAATACGCAGTCACCTTTTTTGGCACCAATAGTTTGGCAAAATGATTCTAATTTTTCAGGAGTAAAAAATTTTGCAATGGGAGTATTAAAAGTATCTTCCCATTTGATCCACACAAGGCCTTTGGCACCAGATTTTTTAGCCATATCTGTGAGATCATCAAAATCTTTACGAGAAAATTTCGCTCCACCTGGAACTGCAATCCCCTTCACCGCACCCTTACGGCTAAGCGCTTCGTCAAAAACTTTAAATCCAGAACCTTGAGCAAGTGAGCTGATGTCTTTGATTTCCATTCCAAAACGTGTGTCAGGCTTGTCATTACCGAAACGATCCATGGCATCTTGAAAAGTCATGCGTGGTAATGGCAATTTTAAATCAACTTTTTTAATTTCTTTCCAAATGCTTGCTACCGCGCGCTCATTGACATCAATGATGTCGTCAGCATCAACGAACGACATTTCAATATCAACTTGGGTAAACTCCGGTTGACGATCAGCGCGCAAATCTTCATCTCGAAAACAGCGGGCAATCTGAAAATAGCGATCAAAACAAGAAATCATCAAAAGCTGCTTTAAAGTTTGTGGGCTTTGTGGAAGTGCAAAAAAAGTCCCAGGATTTACTCTTGAAGGAACCAAGTAATCGCGCGCTCCCTCAGGAGTGCTTTTCCATAAAATAGGGGTTTCAACTTCGATAAAACCTTCTTGATCAAAAAAGTTTCTTACCAAATGTACAAATTTTGAACGCAAGAAAAGCTTTTTTTGTAAATGCGGTGATCGAAGCTCTAGATATCTGTATTTTAGCCTGAGCATTTCGTTTACAGATTCATCATCTGGTTGAAACGGAAGTGTTTCTGCTTCTGATAAAATTTCTAATTTCACCGCTTCAACTTCAATTTCACCGGTTTGAATTTTAGGATTAATCATTCCGGTTGGGCGTTTTTTAACAAGACCTTGAATGGCGAGTACATACTCACCGCGAATATTCTTCGCTGTTTCTAAACCTGATGCTTGCGGGTTAATGACAACTTGAGTGAGCCCCTCGCGATCACGCATATCAACAAATACAAGTCCCCCATGGTCTCTGCGTGTATTGACCCAACCCATAAGGACCACGGTTTTTCCGTCGTCGTTGGCTTTGAGGCTTCCACACCTATGGGTACGCTTGAGCTTTGAAATAAAAGAACTCACGATAATCTCCTTAACAACTCTATTTCTAAATCATCTAATTTAATATTTTCTTGAGTTTTAGTAGCCATGTTTCTAAAAACTGCAAAGCCTTGATCAATCTCACTGCCACCCATAATTAATGAATATTGGGCTTTTAATTTATCAGCACGCTTCATTTGTGATTTCATACTTTTACCTGTGTAATCAAGCTCTACTCGCACACCGCTATTTCGAAGTTTTTGAGCCAATACGAAAGCCAAATCTTGGCCTCGATCATCTGGTAAAACTATAAAAAGTTTAAGTTTTGGTCGAAATTGCTCAATGCGATCAGCGATAAGTAAAATAAGCCTTTCTACTCCACCAGCAAAACCAACCGCTGGTGTGTCAGGGCCGCCAAGTAGACTGACCAGTTTATCGTAACGGCCGCCTCCACCAACGGCATCTTGCGCACCCAACTGACTACTTGAAATTTCAAATACAGTGCGATTGTAATAATCGATTCCACGCACAAGACGTTTATCAACTACAAACGGTGTTTTGAGTCGCACGAGATGATCGCGTACTGAATCAAAATGTTCATGACAAGGTTGGCAGAGAAAATCAAGCATACACGGTAATACCGCAGCCACTTCTTTACATGTTGGATTCTTACAATCAAAAACTCTCAGCGGATTTTTTTCTAAGCGTATCTGACAATCAGGACATAAAACATTTATTGATGGCGTAAGTATTTTTACTAATTGTTCTCGATAAACGGGGCGACATGCTTCACAACCCAGACTTGCTAGTTTTACATTGAGGCCTTTGAGTTCAAACTTTTCGTAAAGTGATACGAGCATTCCGATAAGTTCTGCATCAATTTTTGGCGAGGCTATTCCTAAGACTTCGATTCCGTATTGATGAAATTGCCGGTATCTTCCTTTTTGAGGCCGCTCATATCGAAACATAGGGCCCCAATAATAAAGTTTTTGGACTGGTTCATTGTTTAAAATATTATGTTCTACAAGACTCCGAACCACACACGCAGTTTCTTCTGGCCGAAGGGTGAGGCTATCGTCGTTTCGATCTTTGAACGTATACATTTCTTTGGTAACAATGTCGGTGGTGTCTCCTACAGTGCGCGCAAATAGGGCTGTAGGCTCAACAATTGGAGTTTTGATTTCAGTGTAACCGTAGGCTTCAAAATGCATACGAATGAGTGTTTCTGCATGCCGCCAAGCAAAGATCTCGGGCTCTAAGACGTCATTCATTCCTTTAATAGATTTTATATTCATAAACGATTTTCCATTGTCAGAACACAAACATACGTCTGTCAGCTGTGAGTGTCAAATAGGCCTTTAAAAGTTGGCTCTTCTAGTGTAGAACCCTTTGTATGCCAAGTTTTACTGTAGAACACGATACAAAATTGTCAAAAACTGAGGCCTATCAAAAGGTCCAGGATTATCTCCGCAATAGCGAGAGTATTAAAAAGCTGGATAGTGACCTAAAGTATGATTTTGATGACGCGACTCATTCAGGCAAAGTCAAAGGGTCAAAGTTTGATTGTCAGCTTAAGATTACGGGAGACAGCCCCACAAAGGTTGCGATCACTGTAAATCTCCCACTGCTACTCACTCCGTTTAAGGGTAAAATACAAGAAACACTGCAAAACAAAATGTCTCAGCTATTAGGCTGATAAAAGTTAAAGTTAATGAAAAAAACAACCACCAAGAAGCCAGCAGAGCAGGTTAAGAAAAACCCTGCTAAATCAAAGTCAAAGAAGAGTAAAACCACTCTTAAGCCTGAAGTACTACAAGAAGAAAAACTTGATCCCAATATTGATGATTTAGATGCAAAAGCTTTGGCACCGACAGAAGAAAGTGTGCCCAATCTTGATGCCCTTCAAAAATATCTCAGTGAAGTTAGAAAATATCCGCTGATCTCAGCTGAAGAAGAACATCGCTTAGCTGTAATTTATAAAGAGACCGGTGATCGTAAGGCTGCTGAAGCCTTGGTTACTGCAAATTTGCGTTTTGTTGTAAAAGTAGCAGCAGAGTATTCTAAGTTTGGTGCTCGCATGATTGATCTGATTCAAGAAGGTAACGTTGGACTCATGCATGCCGTAAGAGAGTTTAATCCCTATAAAGGAATTAAACTGATTACTTACGCTGTTTGGTGGATACGAGGCTATATTCAAGAATATTTAATGAAAAACTACTCTCAAGTGCGCATAGGCACGACACAAGCACAGAAAAAACTTTTTTATCACCTCAATAAAGAAAAAGCCAAACTCGATGCTCTCGGAAATGCCCCCGATGTGAAGTTATTAAGTTCACGTTTAGGTGTTACTGAAAATGATGTCATCGAGATGGAAAAACGTATGTCTGGCCGCGATCTCAGTCTCGATACACCTCAGGGCGATGATGATTCTGGCAGTCGATGGATAGACACACAATCAGATCAAAACGCTACTTCTATTGATGATGTATTGGCACTTTCAGAAGAGAAGAAAATATTTTACCGAGAAATTGAAAAGATAGTTTTAGAACTCAATGAAAAGGAAAAATATTTATTACAGTTTCGCGTTTTAGGTGATCCGCCACAGACACTTCAAGAAGTGGGCGATCATTTTAAAATTACGCGAGAACGAGCTCGTCAGCTAGAAGAACGATTGATAGAAAAAATCAAAGAGCACTTTCAAAAAGTCATGCCCGATTATCAGATCAATTTACCAAAAGATTAATTTAAGCTGGTAGCTCTTCATCACCAAGATGAGTAACGAGCTTTGCGCGCAATCGAGCTACAGCTTGTGCATGAAGCTGACTCACGCGGCTCTCAGTTACATCAAGAACTTTGCCTATTTCTTTTAAGTTAAGATCTTCGTAATAATACAAGCTCAATACAAGACGTTGCTTTTCAGGCAACTCTTCAATGGCATTAGTTACGATGTCTTTAATGGTCTTAAGATTGAGTTGATTAAATGGATTATTAATACGGCAAGATTCAAGTAAATTGAGAATTGATTTCTTATCAACGTTTGAAAATGTATGAGTGTCATCAATCGATAAGAGTGAAACCGGACGCACTTGATTTACAAGATCGTAGAATTCATCCATCGACATTTTCAATTCAGCTGCTACTTCTTCATCAGTGGCAGCGCGACCCATTGTTTGCTCAAGAGCTGAATACGTGCGATCTAAAAGCTTAGATTTATCACGCACTGAACGAGGCACCCAATCTTGAGCACGAAGTTCATCGAGTATTGCTCCTCGAATTCTAAACTCAGCATATGTTTTAAATTTATTATCGCGGCTTGGATCGTATTTTTCGATGGCGTCCATAAGGCCAATAACACCACTAGATATGAGGTCATCTAATTCAATATTCGATGGCAACCTCACCGCAATTTTTTGTGCGATAAACTTAATTAATGGAGCGAACTCCATAATGAGTTTATCTTTTTGTTGTGGTGTAAGTTTATTTGGTTCTTCTTTGTACTTACGCAGAAGATTGCTGCTCATGGATATTTACCCCTTAACCCAAACGTCCCCGATTTAACATTCCGCTACCCTTGTCTTATTTTAACAAATAAGTAGCGCTTTTCGTTATTATTTTTGACACTAGTTTACGCAACTCCCATTAATTGCTCCCAGAAGAACTGGATCCCACCTTTGACTTGGCTTGAATTTTGAGAGCTGCTTATTTTTTCTACCATCTTTTTTATAGACTGACTGGCGGGTGCCTCTGGAGCGGTTTTAATAACCAATTGCTGGCTTTTTGTCGCCCTTTTAACCCCTACATCAGTCGGAATACAGCCTACATAGTCTAAACTCACATAGAGAAACTTCTGGCTTACATCGCTAAGTCTTTGAAACACGGCTAAGCCTTCTTGCTCATCGCGCACTTGGTTTGCGATAATCGAAAACCGCTTTTCTTGGTGATATGTATGCAAGACTTTGATCAAGGCATAGGCATCAGCAAAACTTGCTGGATCTGGCGTTACTACGACATAGATCTCTTGAGCAGATGTATTAAAATACATGACGTTGTTATCAATGCCAGGTGCCGTATCAATAAGCATATAATCAAAATGGGTTTTTAGAGAACTCAGCTGATCGAGCATGATACGTTTTTCGCGCTCACTTAGATTTTGAAGTTCGTTAAATCCTGAGCCTCCAGGCAAGAGCCAAATACGGGGCTCAATCTGAGTTACAACTTCGTCAATGCGTTTATTACCTGAAAATAAATCTCTGATTGAATGGTTCGCTCGTGTTCCAAACATGATATCAACATTGGCCATGCCCAAATCACCATCAAGGATCAAAACATTGTGACCCATGCGACTTAATTGAACGGCCATGTTACATACCATTGTTGTTTTACCAACTCCGCCTTTGCCAGATGTAATGCTTATTGTTCTGGTCTGACGACGATACCCTGAAATATTACTCGATGATGTGGCTGACATGATTACTCCTTAAACGTTTCTTTTTGTGATTTTGTAAATGAGATCTAAAACACGCTCTCGTGTGGCAAGCTCTATGTCTTCTGGAATTTTTGACCCTATTCCAAAAGCATAAAGTGGTTTTTCAGTTTTTCTTTGAATATTGTATAGAAAACCATGTGTATAACTTTCGTCAATTTTTGTAGGTAAAATATCATCAAACTGCGTCACTTGATAACGGTTACAAATTTCATATGCATCAATGTCTTTGGCTGTACAACTCATTACCAAATGAGTTACGCGCACCATGTCTCTGGGAGGCATGAGTGTACGAATTTGATCGATCTCTCTAATATCTTTGAGTGAGAAACCCGGATAATCAATCAAGATCATATCGTAACCCGCATAACGTTGGAGTAATCGTGGAAACTCCATGGCATGTTTTACTGTTTCAAATGGGATATTAAGAATTTGTGAATAAATTTTTAATTGATCTGCAGCTCCAACCTTAAAAGTATCGGCTGTGAAAATTGCGACTTTCTTTTTTTCGTGCATGACTAGCTGGCTAGCTATCTTTACTAGCGCCGTTGTTTTACCATGACCACCCGGACCAACAAAAAGATGAAGCTGGCTTAGCTCTGATTGTCGTTGCCAGCTACCTACAACATGGGTGTGGCTCATGATATAACGTGCAACCCATGCATCAATAAGTGAACGTTTCTTTTTCTCTAAACCCGTTAACTCTTTGTCAGCTTTTTCTAAAATCTCAACGATATAACGAGAATCAATACCTGCTGTTTGTAATTTTTCAAAATTCGCAGCTAATTCAAAAGGCAATCCATACTCAGCACCAGGATGTTGAGTTCGTGGTTTAGAACTACCATTTTGCATTTGACCAAGAAGTTCACGAAGAGAATCTACTTCATTTCTAAGTGTGGTGACTTCGTCAGTTGAAGTGTGTGATGACGCCTGATAAGTTTTGGTCACGGGACCAACACGAATTTGCGCTTTGTTGGCTGCGTCTTCAAGAACGTACGAACCTGTCCGCGCGAAATCTTCTAAAATGTCATCGACACGACGACCACTTATTGGTTGCTCAAAAGCCTCTTCATCTTGGATATCGATATATTTAGCTGAAGTGGGTCCACGTTTTGTCGGAATTTTTATACGCGCTGCTTGCGTGCTTAAGCTTATTTGATCTAAATCTCCCGCACTACGGGTTGCAATTGCAGATTGTCGCTGATGATACTTGTTTACGGTTGTATCAATAAATGTCTTTTGGTGTTTTGCGCTCTTTGCACGAAAACGTTCTCGAGATTCTTCTGGAATTCGACTTTCTGCATATTGTCTTTTTTGAAGTGCTTTTTCAGAAATTGCAGCTGTGATTTCAACACTTCCTCGACCAGCGAGGCCGAATTTTTTATTATCTTTTGCATTAAGAATTATCGCCTCGGGCCCGAGTTCTTGCTTCACCAACTGAAGCGCTTCCTTCATGGATTTTGCTTCAAATTTTTTAACTTGCATCTCTCACCCTCACTACATCCACAGATTTTACGTTTGCTGTGGCCGTTAATTCATTATGCGACAAAACTACGAGTTGTGGAATAAATCGCTCTGTCAATTTTCGCAAATGGCGACGAATTGTTGGGTTAGTTAATAAGATAGGTTGACCCGCCATTTGGGGATTACCTTCGATAGCTTTTGAGACAGCGTGCAAAATTTGTTGTGCATATTGCGGATCAAGGACTAGTTGAACACCTTGCTCTGTCTGTAATAACGAATTTGAAATAACTTCTTCCACACGACGGTCTAGTGAAAGTACAGGAATCAGACCATCGTCTGTGGTGTATTTTTTAGTTATGTTGCGTGCGAGTGCTTTACGCACTGATTCAGTCAACATCTCACCGTCTTTACTCTTAGGTGCTTCATCAGCCAATGTCTCAAATATTGTAAGCAGATCTCTAATTGAAACTTGCTCGCGCAATAAATTTTGAAGTACTCGAACCACTCCACCTAATGGCAACACGTTGGGAACAAGTTCTTCCACGACCTTTGGATTGGTTTTTTGAAATGATTCAATAAGACGTTGCGCTTCTTGGCGACCCAAGAGCTCATGAGCATGACTACGAATAACTTCAGTTAAGTGAGTAGCAATAACAGTGGGAAGATCTACCACTGTGTAACCAGAAATTTCTGCTTCTTCTTTTTGAGTAGAAGAAACCCAAAGTGCAGGAAGCCCAAATGCGGGTTCTGTTGTTTCAATGCCTTCGATGGGCTTTGAAACATTACCTGGATCCATGGCTAGCATATGATCAGGAAGAAGTGATCCTCCCGCTACTTTAACACCCTTAATAATGATCTGATATTCACCGGGCTGTAATTGCAAATTGTCACGGATATGAACGCTAGGAACTACAATTCCAAGATCTAATGCAAATTGTTTTCTAATGCTGACAATTCTCTCTAATAAATCACCGCTTTGATCACTATCAACGATATTAATAAGACCATAACCCACTTCAAGCTCGAGCATGTCGAGTGGCAAAAAGTTTTCAATTTTTTCTTTATCAGGTTTAAGGGCGGCCTCTTCAAATTTACGTTTTGTGTCAGTAACTTCATCAGATTGCATGCGCGTAATTACCCATGAAAATACACCTGCACCTGCAGCAAACAAAAAGAATGGCCCCTTAGGCATTCCAGAAAACAAACCTAAAAATGCCAATATCGCACCAACAATGCCAATAGCTCGAGGGTGTAAAAAAAGTTGTGATGTAAGTTCATTTCCTAAGTTTTTACCTGAGGAAGCGCGTGTAACAACAATACCAGCTGCAGTAGAAATAATAAGTGCTGGAATTTGAGAAACAAGACCTTCACCAATTGTGAGTTTTGTATATGTTTCTGCTGCAATGCCTAAACCCATGCCCTTTTGAAGAACGCCAATGAGTAAACCGCCGATGATGTTTACGAAAACAATAATAATACCGGCGATGGCATCTCCGCGAACAAACTTGCTGGCACCATCCATGGATCCATAAAAGTCCGCTTCTGCTTCGATATTTTTTCTACGTTTTCTCGCTTCTTCATCATTGATTAAACCAGCATTAAGATCGGCATCAATTGACATTTGTTTACCGGGCATCGCATCTAATGTGAATCGCGCTGCAACCTCAGCAACGCGCCCGGAACCCTTTGTGATAACAACGAAGTTAATAATAACCAAGATTGTAAACACGATCATACCGATGATGTAGTTGTCACCGACAACAAAACTTCCGAACGCTTGAATCACACCACCCGCTGCTGCCACACCTTCATTGCCATGTGATAAAATTAAACGAGTAGAAGCGACGTTTAAACTGAGACGAAAGAGAGTTGTAATTAAAAGCATGCTAGGAAATACGCTAAATTCTAAAGGCTTGGTTGTATAAATACTTACTAAAAGTACAAGTAAACTTATTGTAAATGACAATGTCAAAAACATATCGATGAGGAGTGGTGGAACCGGGACCAGCATTACTACGAGAATGCCAACGAGGCCCACTGCAATCATCATGTCAGTATTGCGGGTGTATTTACTTAAACCTTTTAGAAAATTATAAAGTTCATCCATTTTATGCGCCACCTAAGCCGTTGGGATTCTCTTTTGCGATTTCTTGGCTAACTTGTTGAATTTTTCCTTTGATTCGATAAACGTAAGCTAAGACTTCTGCCACGGCATTGTAGAGTGATCGTGGTATAGGGTGCCCAAGCTTTATATTTTTAAACATATTGCGCGCTAAAGGCTTATTCTCAACGATGGGAATATTATGTTTTCGCGCAACTTCTTTTATTTTTTCTGCAATAAAATCTGCACCCTTTGCGACCATCACAGGGGCTGCCATAGCAACGCGGTCATATTTTAATGCAATTGCGATATGTGTTGGATTAGTAATGATAACATCGGCTTTTGGAACTTCTTCCATCATGCGTCTTTGTGAAAGTTCACGCTGAATTCTTTTAATTCTTGATTTAATAAGCGGATCACCCTCACGTTGTTTAAACTCTTCTTTAATTTCTTGTTTTGTCATGCGCATGCGTTTTTCTAAATCCCAGCGCAAATATCCGTAATCAAGGGCTGCTACGAAAGCCATTAGAATACAAATTCCACCAATGAGTTTAAATACGACTGTCCCCATATAAACTAAGATCTGAGCCGTTGACATTTGTACAAGTTGAGGGCTAAATGCGATTTCATTTTTTACAATGAAGTAAGCGGTAATCCCGACAACAGCAATTTTTATTACAGATTTAATTCCCTCAACAATACTGCGCATATTAAAAATTTTTGTGAACCCTGTAATCGGATTAAGTCGTTCGATATCAAAGTTGATATGATCCCAAGCAGTTAAAAAACCAATTTGGAGCACGGTTGCACCAATACCCATCACAATCGTGATTGCAAATACTGGAAGTACAATCATGCCACCTTTAATAAATGCAAGTTTAAGAGGAGGAAGAATATCACCATGTCTTGCGGCTGCAACAAACTGCTCGGTAAAGGCTAGAGAAAATAGACTTTGAATTTCGAGTAAAAATTGACGCGACATAAAGTAAAACACACTAGCTACACCGATGAGTACTAGAATACTTGTCACTTCACGACTTTGTGCGACTTGACCTTGCTTACGAAAGTCTTCACGCCGTTGTGTCGTCGCTTCTTCACTTCGTTCTTCTAAACTATCACCACCGTCAGCCAAAAATTACCTCAAAAGTTTTTTATATATTTAAATATCTCAGCACTTACATCGACAAAATCTGTCTGCATTGTTGATAAAAGTAGCGGGATACTAACGATAAATACAAACAACCCAACTAAAATATTCACCGGAAAACTAATTACAAAAACATTCACCTGAGGAACAGCTCGACCAATAATACCCATGGCGATGTTCAAAAATAAAATAACAGCGATCATTGGAGCCGCGAGTTTAAAGCCAATTGTAAATACCTGCTGAATTATTACAGATAATGAAGCCATATTTTCAGGATTAATACTTAGCTGTGCCAAGGGCACTAAACTGAAACTTCGATATATTGCTTCAATGAGCATGTGATGACCGTTGATAGCTAAAAAAAGTAGAGTTGCAAGAATCGTTAAGAATTGTTCCATCACTGAACTAGCTTCACCTGAAGTGGGGTTAACAAGTTGTGCCGTGCTAAAGCCCATACTAAAACCTAAAAGCTCACCAGCTACGTCTACCGCTATGAAAATTAAGCGCGTTAAAAAGCCCATGAACATCCCTAAAAACGCTTCTTTGGCAACGAGTAAGAATATTTCATCTTCCCAATTTATTAGTGGCATTTGTGTGGTTTTAATCAAAACTGGAAACAAAATGAACGTTAACAATAAACTCAATAAAACTTTAACAGATGAAGGAACATGACGAACTCCAAAAATAGGAATGATAGCAATGCACGTTGAAATGCGAATGAGCATCAACGCGAAGAGAGCAATTTCAGTTTCATTAAATCGATAAACTTCGAACAAATTCCTACCTCACGTACGTTGTAATATTCTCAAACAGTGTGGTGGTAAAACGGGTGATAACGTCGAGCATCCAAGGCGCGCAAACTACCAGAGTTACGGCAATTGCTAATATTTTTGGAATAAATGAAAGTGTGGCCTCATTGATTTGTGTGATGGCTTGAAAGACACTCACGATCAAACCCACAATAAGTGCACATGCCAATAATGGCGCGGCTAAAAGCAGAGTGGTCTTTATCGTTTCTTGTCCTAAAGTCATTACTAATTCAGGTGTCATATTTTAACCAAAACTCTTTACTATAGAGCCCACAATGAGTTGCCAGCCATCTACCAAAACAAAAAGCATAATTTTAAAAGGTAATGAAACTACAATGGGCGGAACCATCATCATACCCATGGCCATCAATACGCTGGCCACAACCATATCGATTATTAAAAATGGAAGATAAATGATGAAACCAATTTCAAAGGCAGTCTTTAATTCTGAAATTACAAACGCAGGAATCAAAACTAGAGATGGTACATCCGCACGTGTTTTAGGTTGGTCAATACGACCCATTTTTAAAAATAAGGCCAAGTCGGTATCTCGGGTTTGGGCAAACATAAATTTACGAAGAGGTTTCATCACCTCTTCACCTGCTTGTTCTTGTGATATTGCATTTTTCAAATAGGGTTGAAGTGCTTTTGAATTAATGTCTGCTAAGAAAGGCGACATGATAAAAAATGTCAGAAATAATGAAAGCCCCACAATTAATTGATTTGGTGGCATTTGCTGTGTACCAAGTGCTTGACGCAAAAATGCCATGACTACAACAATGCGAGTGAAACTTGTCATCATGATGATAATGGCAGGAGCTAAAGTTAATACTGTTAAGAGAATAATGATTTTTAAAACATTCACAACTTCTTCAGGTTTTTGTGTTGATGTAAAACCCAAACTTATTGTGGGGAGCGTAACTCCACCGACATTTTTTGCCTGAGCCTGAACCAGTACAGGCATAACAAGCGAAAATAAGAATATGCTCAACAAGAAGATCTTTGTGATTCTCACAATTCCCTCATTGATTTTAATCGCTCACCTACGATTTCACGCAAGCCGCGCATACTGAATTCTTCGTCTTTATCTGAATTAGTGATCGCATCTAAAGTTGCCTTACGATCAACCTCACCTTGAACTTTATTTGCCAAAGCTGAATTAAATTTCGCAGGAGATTTTCCACCAGTGGCAATTGCCATATCGTCATCAAGGAGTGCGAGTGTTTTTAAAATCGTGATGTTATTATCTGTCACACCAATCAGCACTGCCTCACCAGCTACTTTTACAACTGCCAATGAACGTTTAGCACCCAGATGATGTTGCGCCATAACCTCAATCATACGATTGCGAGTAGATAATTTTTTTGAACCTGGCCATTTTTTAAATGCGTAGTATCCACCACCTATTACGGCTAGTACTATTGCCAGACTCATGAGCATACGTGGTAGAAGTGCTTTTTTAGGCTGAGCTTTTTCTTTATTCAGTGCTTGCTCAGTTTTGAAAACGGGTTGAACTTCTTCAGTTGTCGCAGTTAAGATTTTTTTCTCAGGCAATGCAATTGGTGTGAGCGTAACTGTATCACCCATTTCACCAGCTTCTTTACGCATCATCTGATCAATCAGTGCACCTGGCAATTCTGTTGGAATTGTATTTGCCGCTGTAGCCGTAGGACTCGTTGTAGCTGGAGCCGTAACTTTAATAAAAAGTTTGTTAGCGCGGGATAAAACAGCCGTTGAATTTTTAAATTGAGTAGCTTGATTGGGAGGAGTCAAAATAATTTGACACTTCAGTGCATCAGCTGTTGCTTGCGTCGTGTAAAGATGATCGACCATGCTATCGCTGATCTTTGTTATTCCCTTTTTAACTTTAGTTATAGCTGAGGGAATATTTACTTCAATGGTGCGGTTTGAATACTCCAAGGTGACGCCAGCTTCAACGACATCTTCAGCAAACGTGAGCTCTACAAAAAAATCTTGTCCGATTCTCTTTGTCGAGATATCTGAAAGAGAGTTTCCAGCTTGAGCTTCTTGGGTACTTAAAATAAACCCCGCGACTAGCACGAGGAATGAAAAAAACAACCGCGACATCTTACCCCCTTTTATTTCAGCTGCTGGATGCGTTCCATTGGCGAAATAATATCAGTCAAACGAACACCGAATTTTTCATTAACAACAACGGCTTCACCGCGCGCCACAAGCTTGTCGTTTACCAAAACTTCCATTGGCTCACCTGCGAGTTTGTTTAACTCGATGACGCTTCCTTGGCCCAAAGCTAATAGATCATGCACAACCATTTTGGTTCTTCCTAACTCAACAGTTACTTTGAGTGGAATATCCAAAATCAAATCAAGATTGCGAGGCCGTGCTGTTTTATCACCTTCAGCAAAAGCATTTAGGGCCTCGTCATTGGGCATACCAGCTGCCGCAACTACTGGCCCTGGTGTTACCTCTGAATCTTGATTCGCGGCTGCAATAAGATCATCAGCTGCTGATTTGTCTGCCATTTAATCCTCCCTCACGTATCATATCGCGTTGCTAAAACGCGCGTTATCTGAACAGCCACATTACCGTGACTGACACCGTAAAATGCCTTCATTTTCTTTACACCTTCTACTTCAACGTTCAATTCACCTGTGGCATCTTGATCAAGCGGGATTACATCCCCAACTTGCATGTTAAGAAGATCACCCATGGTGATTTCAGTGACGCCAAGATTAACCCGCACACCAACATCTGTTTCTAAAAATTGTTTTTCTAAAATTGCTGTCCAAAGTTTTTTATCTGTTTGATCTGATTCCACCTGAAAGCCACTTGAAAGTTTTTGTTTGATGGGCTCAATGGTGGAATAAGGAATTACTAAAGTAATTGTTCCGTTCGCATTCTCAAGTTCAACGTCAAACGTAGAAGCAATAACAACGTCTGTTGGTGGAACAATACCTACGAATTGTGGATTAACTTCAGTACGAACAAAACTTGCATCGATTTTCCCAACTGATATCCAAGCACTCTCAAGATCACTCATCGCCAACTCAACAACACGGCGAACGATACTTAATTCTATAGCAGTAAACTCTTTGCCTTCGATTTTTGTATACGGTCGATCTGCTCCACCCAAAAAACTATCTACCAATGCATAGGCTAGTTTACTTTCAACTACTACTAGTGCTGAACCACGTAAAGCATTGAACCGTAAAACGCTCATGCATGTTGGAACTGGCAATGTATTGATGAACTCACCAAATTTTAAAAAATCTGTAGATGCATGATTAAGTGATGCGATCTTACGAAGTGCTGATGAAAGCGAAACTCGAAACGCTCGCATGAAGCGTTCATAGATGACATCCAGTTGCGGCATGCGACCGCGAATAATTCTATCTTGACTGGTGAGATCATAAACAATGACTCCAGAGGCAACTCCACCAGAGGCAACTCCACCTTCAGTGGCGACTTCCCCCTCGGAAACCGCCGCTAACAGTGCATCAACTTCATTTTGTGAGAGTACCTGATTCATTCGCGCTGGTCCCCTTAGTTTACAATAAAATCTGTAAAATAAACTTTCTTGATTTTGCCTTTAACAAGAAAGCTATTTACTGTTTCGCGCACTTCATCTCTTAAAAATTCTTTACCTTCTTTGGTGGTGACTTGATCGTAAGTTTTGCTTGAGAGAAGAATAATGATGATGTCTCGAATCTGAGGTTTTCTTTTTTCAATTTCTTCTTCTACTTTACCGCCATCAACTTCAAGCTCCATATTGATCTTTACGAGCTTATTGCCCCGTGTGCCGGCAAGATTGACTAAGAAAGTTTCCATTGGAATAAGTTTACCGATGTATTCTTGATGTTCCTCATCAGTGGCTTTATTCGCCTCATCTTCTTTGACGCCATCAACAATATCACCAATTTTTGGCTTAGCTTTTTCAGCTTTATGAGAGGTCCAGAGAATTCCCACCACTGAAGCCATGACCATCATATTAAGTACGGCAATGATGATCAGAAGTATGGGCTTCTGAGGTTCATTAGTTACGCGCTTCTCCGCCGTCGGCGTTTCAATTTCATCTTCTTTTTTTGCTGCATTATTATCCGCTGCCACAGCACGTCCTCCCTGACGATGAGGTGTCATTCATCAAACATATAGACACCTTCGTGACTGTATAAAAGCAATGGCGGTGCCATATAACTTTCGTCGAGAAATCCCGTGGTCTAGTTTTTCTAACTGTTTGAAAGTAGTAGGAAGTGTTTGCTCTAGCCTTTAGTCAGTCACCGCCAAGATTGACGGTTGGGGAGTCAGAACTTTGGCGGTTTTAAAATTATTTGCAGCACTTTATTTGTTTAAGAGATGAAGGTGCCTATTTTTTTACTTATTCTGAATCGTCTGCTGAATCAATGGATGCATATTAGGATTCGCAGCCAAAACTGATTTCATTGAAAAATGAAACGGGTCATTTTCAAAATTAGTTACAACACCACCGGCTTCAGTGACGAGTAAACACCCTGCAGCTGTATCCCAAGGGGCAAGTTGACGTTCCCAAAAACCATCATATACGCCCGATGCAACCATACACATATCAAGTGCCGCTGAACCTGCACGACGAATTCCGCGGGCTTTTACCGCGAGCAATCTAAAATCTCTTAATTCTTGATCAAGATATTCATTGCGTGAATAACTAAACCCCGTTGCAAGTAGACTATCTTCGATACGATCTGTGCCACTAACATGAATGGGCTTGCCGTTAAGAAATGCACCTCGACCACGAATTGCTGTGTATATTTGTTTTAATAAAGGAGCATACACAACACCAACCTCAACAACGCCATTTACCTCTAAACCAATTGATACACAGTAAAATGGAAAACCATGAACGTAATTTGTAGTTCCATCTAATGGATCAACAACCCACAATTCAGCCGCTCGATCTGAGCCAGAATAACCCGCCTCTTCACCTAAGACCTGATGTGTTGGATATGCTTTGTGGATAATTTTGGTGATAACCGCTTCGCTCTCTTTATCAGCCTCAGAAACTAGACCTGCACCCTCTTTGATACTGACAAATTTGAGTCGCCGAAAGTACTTCAATGTAATCGCACCGCCTTTTTTTGCGGCGTCTAGTGCAACTTTAAGTGCTTTGTCTTGCTGTCTCGTATCCATTGATAAGATCTTAAAGCACACTTCAGGTCCTTTGTCCAAAAAACCGGGTACATGCAAGTCACCTGATTGACACTTGGTCGCGTCAGTCTGTACCATATGACTATAAGGTAGGTGCTTTCAAAAAGGGCATTAAGTGACTTTAACAAAAAGGGTAAGGGAATGTTAAATCAAACTGGCGGATCAAGAACAGATACACTAATCAAACTAGTTCTAGTGTTTTTCCTATCACTACTTTCTTTCTCAGTGGGAACTTTCGTAGGAAAACAATTTAGTGATAGCCAACATAAAATTGCCGATCTCGAAAGTACCGGTGAAGAAGAGCGCAACACGGCTTCTATTCCCGCTGACGTAGCAAAAGTCGAGCCTAGTAGTGCAATTTCTGAAGAAGAAATTTCCAAACTATCAGATGAGTTTGTGAAAAAAGAAAAATTAGAAGCTGCCCCTGCTCCAGATACCGCTACTGCAAAAAATGAAGCTGGATCAGAAGGTCTCACGGGCACTGCAGTGGGCGAAGAAGCGCCAGTTGCTGAAGTTAAAAAGAATGAAACTGCTGAAGTTAAAAAGACAAACACCGTACATGATGAGATCGCAGATATTTCAAAGCGACTTGCCACTGGCGAAAAAATTGAAGCTCCAAAAGCAAAGCCCAGTCGTATTCCTTCAAGCCTAACTAAAGATCTAGCTAATTCAGTTGTTGGAAAGTTTACGATTCAACTCTCTGCACATGCTACAGAAGAAGAAGCAAAAGCTAAATCACAAGAGCTTGTTGATAAGGGCCTGAGCGCATTTTATATTCCAGCTGCGGTTAATGGCAAAACATGGTACCGCGTAAGCGTGGGTCAATTTGACGATGCTAAATCAGCAAAACACGCTCGAGCAGATGTAGCGAAAAAAGCGGGCGCTGAGTCAGCAATCGTTCAAAAAATCGGAAATTAATAAATAAACTACAACTAAAACACATCTTGATAGCGCCGCAAAACGGCGCTATATTTTTATCTCATGAACACCAAACGAGTTGAAAAGCCTTGGGGCTATGAATTGATTTACGCAGTCACAGAGCGCTATGTGGGCAAGGTATTACACATTAATAAAGGCGAAGCCCTGAGTCTTCAGTACCACAACTTCAAGGATGAAACGATTCACATCCAAAAAGGTAAAATCAAATTTTTGACAGCAGCGAATCCCGACGCTCCACTTACAGAAACCATCTTATCACCTGGCCAAAGTTTCCATATTACACCAAAGCTCGTTCACCGCATGGTTGCACTTGAAGACACCGACATCTTAGAGGTGAGCACTCCTGAACTTGACGACGTTGTGCGCCTTGAAGATAGGTACGGCAGAAACAAGTGAAACGATTCGCCATCATCATGGCTGGCGGTAGTGGCACTCGCTTTTGGCCAAAGAGCACTAAACGCTCACCTAAGCAACTTCTCCCCCTCACATCTCAACGATCACTTTTGCAGATGACCAATGATCGACTTAATGGGCTCGTCGATAAAACACATCGCTGGGTAATCAGCACCAAGCTTTTAGAAAAAGACATCAAAAAACAACTTGGCGCGGTTAAGATTCTTTCTGAACCTGTTGGGCGTAACACCATGGCCGCAGTTTGCTGGGGAGCATGGAGCATCGCGCAAAAACACCCCGATGCATTAGTTGCTGTGTTACCCGCAGATGCACACATCACTGAAAATAACGCATACAAAGCTGCACTTAAAACCGCATTTGAAGTCGCTGATAATGAAAACCGCATTGTGTGTTTGGGAATGAAACCCACCTATGCAGCAACTGGTTATGGCTATATTCAAGCAGGCCAAGATCTGCAAGCTGGAGGCCTTAGCATTGTAAAGTTCATCGAAAAACCATCACTCCAAACCGCAGAAACACTCGTAAGTTCAAAAGATTTTTTATGGAATGCTGGGATCTTTGTATTTAAGGTGAAAACTTTTATTGAAGAAACTAGAAAACATGCTCCTGCATTTGCAAAAATATTTGATTCGGTGATGAAAACCCCAAAACGTTTAAATTCAGTTTATAAAACTATCCCCAAAGAACCTGTTGATATTGCACTTATGGAAAAAACAGATCGCGGAGCCGTATTGCCATGCGATTTTGGTTGGAATGACCTTGGTTCATGGACAGCCCTAGAAGAAGTATTAAAATCAAACTTTCCTGGTGGTGTTATCAATTCAGAGTGTGACTCTATCTCTATTGATTCCCATGGAAATATCGTTGATGCACCAAAAGGTAAATTTGTCGGCCTCATAGGCGCTGAAAATCTAATTATTGTTCAAACACCCGATGCACTTCTGATTTGTTCTAAAGATAAAGCCCAAGATATCAAAAAACTTGTTAGCCTTTTAGAACAAAATAAAAAACTTGGCAAAAAACTACTTTAAAATTACTCAGCTGATGCAGGACTCGTTGAATCTTTTTGAGTTTTGTTTGGGCTAAGCGCACCCTCCACACGGGTGACTCGTCCATCAAACTTTTCATCGATTTCAGTACGAATGACTTTGCCCGCTCTGTAATAAACCCAGAGATCAGGTTTACCATCAGAATTTCGATCTACTTCTTTTTTACGTAATTCATTTTTAAAATAATGTTTCCAGATATTGGTATCACCATCTGCTTGAATTTTTCTTTTAATCTCACCTGATAATAAATCATATTCAGAAACCACATCTACTATGGCGTCGTAATCTAAATCCATTTCGGTTTTAGACATTTTTCCTTTTTCCCAATGTTTAACGAGGTCAACTTTTTTATCGCGGTTAATATCAAAGAGCTGCATCAAAAGTTGTTTTGTTCCATTCTCATTTTTTATGAATAAAACAAAAATATCAGGGCTTCCTTTGCCTGCTGAATCTATTTTCTCTAGAATATTTTCTGGCCCAATATTTTTGAGATAATCGTCTAATTTAATATTTTGAACCAAGGGCTTTTTGTCTTTTTCAGTATCTTTTTTTTCAGAATCTTTTTTCTCGGTAACTTTTTTTTCTGAAGCGGTAGGCACTGGCGCCCCAAGTACTGTTACAGATAATGTTAATGTGATAAGTCCCACCAGAAATTGCATTTGTTACCCTCCCCAAAAGCGCACCGTGCGAGTTGAAAAATCGTAACTAATATTTCTATTTTTGGCAAGCCGCATTAGATGTAGCGAGCGACGCGTTATAATATATGTGAAGAAAAATATCCGAGTGATAGTGTGTAGTTATAACCATCCACATTAGAGTACTGATAATATTTTACGGCTGCATTATAGCCGAAATCTTTAAACAAGACGCCCATAATACCCAGACCTATGTCTTGAACAAAATAAAAGTCAGAACTTTTCTCAGACATTCCCATTACTGAAGATTTAACTGTCTTATAGAGCGACCCCGCTCCAAAAGTTACATACGGATTAATATGATTGTTGAATTCATAACGATACTTTGCCTCAAGAGTCATGAGCAAATCAGATTGCTGAACTGACACTGTTGCATTTCCGTCAGTGGGGTAAGGTAAATAAGAAAGATGAAACCCGGCACCATAGGGCCCTTTAAACGCCATGACATCACCACCATATGAATATTCACTTACGCGATCTTTTTCACCAGTAGGTGGTGTGTAACTTGTTTTTCCAAATTGTGGGCCCAAATAAAAATCAGCAGCGTATGAAGTTACCCCGAATAAATTTAGACTCATAAGAATAAGAAATAGGCACAACACTCGCATTTTATTCTCCACGATTCACCATTCTCGGTGGATTAATTTCAAAGCCTTTACACGGTTTGAAATTTTGAATGGTTAATTCATCACCAAATACAGATAGAACCTCACTACAGACATCAGGTGATAATTTTTCATCATTAAAAAAAACTGAAATGGTTTCGCCCATGCTCATGAAATCTGTTTTTCTATTTTTTGTGAAATTCTCAGCAAACCGAGGTAAAAAATTTAAAATCGCTATTTTTGTTTTTTCAGCGCCCCAGATATTTGACAATCGATAAAAAAATGAAGCGTAAATACTACCAATCTCATGTTGCTCGAGTCGACGGCGCGGACTATCTTCATTTAAATTATGATCAACAATATCTTTTAATTGCTGTTTTTTATTTCCGGCAACATTTTTTTTCACCTGCACATCACGAGAAAGATTCTTTTTGGCCGAAGGCAACATCCATGCAGGATTTTTTGAATACTCATAAGCGAAATAATCAGCTAAACCTTCATTCAGCGCTGAAGCTAACAGTACGTTTACTTTAGCTAGCTGTTCTGGCGTTAAGTCTGTGATGTCTTGTGGGTCAGGAGTAAGTTCAGCCGTGCGATCAGCCAATTGTGTCATCACAAAATTTGTTTTAGCATGAAAAATTCTATGAAAATACTCATGGGCAACGATACCGCCGTTAAATCCCAAGGGTAACTCATCTCTTTTATAAGGGTGGTACACAAAGAGATCCAACATCGATATATAGGCTGCATTGTTAGTGATAGGATATGTTTCAAATCTTTTGTCTGTAAAAATATGCTCAGGGTCAACAATTACAGCATAGGGAAATTCCAACTTATCATTTGCATTAAACCCGTCATAAAAGGTTTTTGTTCCTTCGGTATGATACATGACCGTTGAGAGTAATAAAGATGTGTAGTCTGTAGGGATAAGCACATCGCCAACAGTGGCGAAATGAGCAGATGGCGTATTTTGGCCACTGATTTTTGTATCGATGATACCCCAGTCTTTAGCTTTAAGATTTTCAACTTCATGTGAAACTTTGCCGCCATACTTTAAATTTGCCACAGAGCCTGTCATAGACTGAATATCACTTACCGATCTTAGCTCGACCGTAGTAAAGCGATATTGCCCCTGGCCGTCTTCAAGTGGGATTCTCACCTTATAAATCCCGTTATATTTTGGCTCTTTTTTAGTGCAAGACATGGCTATAAACACGATGGCCATTAAGACTGAAATTTTACAGATTACGCGCTTCACAAGTAGTCTCCGAGAGAGTAAAGACATAGCAATACTGAGGCCATGGAGGTGCGTAATATATTGAGATTTCGCTCCTTTTTTGAGACAAAAAGCAGCTAAACCGCATAACTTGAGGCTATTTTGGGCACCCTGACGTTTGATTTCGCAAAAGAACTTAATCCTGAGCAGTGGTTTGCTGTGGAATCAACTGACGGCCCCGTCTTAATTTTAGCTGGAGCAGGAAGCGGCAAAACTCGAGTTTTAACCTATAGAGCTGCGCATCTTGTGGCCACTGGCAAGGCACATCCCAGTGAAATTTTAGCCGTCACATTCACCAATAAAGCAGCTCGAGAAATGCTTGAGCGCACAAATAAGTTACTCACGCGCATAGGCGTTGATCGCACATCAGAGCCTTTATGGATAAGTACATTTCACTCATCATGTGTGCGCATTTTACGTCGCCATGTAGAATTACTTGGCTACGGTTCAAGCTTTGCGATTTATGACGACGGTGATCAGCTCTCAATACTTAAAAAAGTTTGTAATAATCTAGGAATCAACGACAAAATTTACCCTCCTAAGAGTTTTCAATTTCAGATCAATCAAGCAAAAAATCAATTTATAGACCCAGCAGAAATGAAAAAAAGGAAATTTCATTTTATGGATGAAAAAAACGCCACCGTCTATGAAGCTTATGAAAATGAGATGCGAAAAAACAACGCTCTTGATTTTGGCGATTTACTTTTCAAAACAGTTGAGCTCTTTCAGCAACATAAAAATCTTTTAGAAGAATACCAAGAGCGCTTTCGCTACATCATGGTTGACGAGTATCAAGATACAAATCGTGTTCAGTACCTCCTTGTTCAACTTTTAGCGCAAAAATACGGCAATCTTTGCGTTGTTGGTGATGAAGATCAAAGTATCTACTCATGGCGAGGGGCTGATATTTCAAATATTCTTAACTTTGAACGTGATTTTCCAAATGCGAAGGTTGTTAAATTAGAACAAAATTATAGATCAACAAAAAATATCGTAGAAGCCGCAAGTCATGTCATTCGTAACAATACTGAAAGAAAAGATAAAATCTTATGGACTGAAAATTCTGTGGGCGAGCTTATCACCTTACGTGAAGAACCCACTGAACAAGACGAAGCTAGAAGCCTTGTGCGCGAAATTAAAACATTAGCCCAAGATGAAAATCTTAATTTTAATGAATTTGCTGTTTTTTACCGAACTAACGCACAATCAAGAGTCATTGAAGATCAACTGCGCAGTCATCAAGTGCCTTACAAAATTATTGGCGGCATGAAGTTTTATGACCGCGCTGAGATTAAAGATATGATCAGCTATCTAAAAATTATCTTAAATCCCAGAGATAGTATTAGTCTCAAAAGAATTATTAACACACCCGCTCGGGGCATCGGCAAAACAACAATTGAAAAGTTAGAAAAATATTCTGATGCGCAGGGGCTTTGTCTTTACGATACGATTATCCCTGCCCTTGAAGAAAAAATACTTGATCGAGGTGCCACAAGAAAAGTTTTAGAATTTATGGAAATGCTCACAAAACTCATTGAGCAAAATAAAAACGCCTCACCTATTGATGCCTATCACTCGATCTTAGATGCTACTCAGTATGTAAATAAATTACGTCTTGAAGACACACCCGAAGCTCAAGCTCGAGTTGAAAATTTAGAAGAACTCGATTCAGCTATTGCTGAATTCCAAAAAGAACGTGGAGACGAAGGTACACTTCAGGCCTTGCTAGAAGAAATGGCTTTAGTTACAGACGCTGACAAACACAATATCGAACAAGTACATGCAGTGACACTGATGACCCTACACGTATCAAAGGGTTTAGAATTTCCGGTGGTGTTTGTTGTTGGTTTAGAAGACGGGTTATTTCCTTCATCGCGAACAATAGAAGAAGGCGATGGCGAATGTGAAGAAGAACGCAGACTTTTTTACGTCGGCATGACTCGCGCACGCCAAAGACTTTTCTTAAGTTATGCTCGTACTAGAAAAGTATGGGGCAATGATCAGATGAACCCACCGAGTCGATTCTTAAATGAAATTCCTGAAAATTATTTAAATAAAATTTCATCCCTACAACGACCATCAACTTCTAGTTGGCGTGCTCCCACATTAGGTCGAAACTCGTGGTCAAAACGCAGTAATGATACATCTGCAGATGCCATGCCTTCATACGAAGATTTTGGAGATGCCCATAGCGATATGGATAGTGATGCAGCCAATGGTTTTAAAAAAGGAATGCGTGTCAGACACCCGAGCTACGGCGTGGGTGTGATTCATCAAGCCGAGGGAAATGGCGATGATCAAAAAGTCACAATTTTGTTTCCAGATAATTCGATCAAAAAATTTGTCGTAAAGTTTGCAAGGCTTGAGCGCGCCTGACAAGAAATGTTCTATTTCACAGCCTCAATTGGCAAACCCATTTGATGATCAATACTAAGATTATTCTTAGCATTTTTTAATTCTTCCCACTCGTGCTCATAATCACCCACGTCACTAGGCTTGAGCATCTCAACCTTTGGATCTCGATAAATTCCTTTTCGACTATCCCAACCTACAAACTCACGAACACCCTTGGAAGCTGAAACCATAAAGTTTGGTACAAGAGTTGTTTTTCCGCCACCACTGGGAATATCAAGGGACAATGTTGGCATGGCAAGACCTGAAAGATGCCCCCACATTTCACGCATGATCTCTTCACTACTTTCAACTGTTGTGCGTAAGTGATCAGTGCCTTCACTTGGATCACACTGAAACATATAATAGGGCTTCACTCGCAAATACAAAAGTCTGCGGTTAAGCGCTTGAATGATCGCAGCATTGTTATTCACACCATTGAGTAAAACCATTTGATTTAAAACTGGAATCCCGTGATCAACAAGCAATGTAAGTGCTTGCCTTGCTTCAAGGGTGAGTTCTTTTGGATGACTAAAGTGACTCATCATATAGACAGGCGCATAACGACGCATGATTTTACAAAGATCTTCATCAATACGCATTGGGCAAACAACTGGCATTCGTGAGCCAATACGAATAATTTCAATATGCTCAATACTTCGAATATCACTAAGCACACGATCAAGAAGTGAATTTGAAAGTGTAAGCGGGTCACCGCCCGAAAAAATCACCTCACGAATACCGGGGTGAGAGCGTATATATGACAGGGCTTTTTGATATTCATTTGAATTGATGAAACCTTCATCTTGGCCGGTAAATCGCTTTCGCGTACAAAACCTGCAATAAACACTACACGTATCAGTTACTAAAAATAAAACCCGATCAGAATAGCGATGAATTAGATTTTGCCCGTGGCTATGAGTTTCTTCAGCCAGCGGATCAAGCATTTGTTGCTCACCAGCTTCTACCTCTAATACATGAGGCAGCATGATGCGCTTTAACGGATTCATAAAATTACTTTGATTTTTTTTAGCAACACTATTTGATTCTTCAATTTGAGCAGCAATACTTGCGTAATAAGGTGTTGTTGATACTTTAAAGATGCTTTTAAGTTGTTCAAAACCTTTGATTTCATCAGAGCTGAGATTAAATACTTTTTCAAAATCTTCTTTTTGAGTCAGTCGATGTTGAAGCTGCCAAGTCCATTGGTACCATTGATGAGAATCAATAGCCTCATATGCACTAGCTTTCTTTGTGGATAAGAAATCAAACTTCATAGTGACGACATTTGTCGCTTATAGGGGTGCGTTGTGTCAAGTTTTGATACATGTCTAACCCACATAAATCATTAAGGAATTCTAATCCACTTTAAAGCTCTGTTTGAAGACCTGTGATTTTTAGTAATTCACCCATGGCGCATACCCTTTTAAATTCTCAATGATTCTCGACGCCTAGGCAAAAACAACTCGTTGGCGTGGCCTTTGGAATAAGAACAGTCATGACGGCCTAAGCGCTGCAAGTTTATTTAAAAGGAGAGAAGCGATGAATCGCCTACTTGTCACATTAATTCTAACGCTGGTTTTAGTTGTTTCATTTATGAGCACCGCACAAAGTGCAGTTACAGACATACCCTATAACGTAGAGCTACAAGAAATTGCGACAAAGCAAACGGCGCAAACAACAGCTGAATGTAGTGGTGACTGTCTTACAACGGATAAGCAGAACCCAACTACTCCTGAAACTAAAAATACAAAAGACATTGCAGCCGTCATCGCAATTGCAGTGCCGCCTGCCGTACCGACTACTGATAAAGCCAATCAAGAAGCACTCGAAGCAGACATCTATGCATGCGAAAAAGATAAAGAAGGTAATCTTCTCTATGGAATCAACCGCGGAAAATGTCTCACCGAAAAAATTAAACAACTGGTTAAAGATCGTAAACATCGCGAAGACATCATGGAAGCCATGGACGATCTCGAAGTTGCCTATAATGATTTTCTCATGGGCGAAGATGACGAAGATTCATTTGAACGCGATAATGACGAAGACTCTGATTCAAGTTCATTGCGCAGAAGTCGAAGAAATAGTCGAAGAAGTGATCGCAGCAGTGCAAATTCAAGAAAACGTGAAGTTAAAAAATTCGAAAAACTTATTGAAGGACTTGATAGCCGCACGGTAAAGAATTCAAACGTACGCGCACGTGCACGTGAAATCTTGCTCTTTGGCAAACATCTTGTTTATAGCAATAACGTTGCTCGCGTTGAAAATTTAAAAATGCAAATTAAAGGTGCTTTAGAAAATAAAGACTACTCAACAGCACAAAATCTAGTTAATCAACTTAATGATCGAAATCTAATGAAGAATCTTTTTGAAACTAGAGGCGATGCACTTGTTGCATTAAGAAACTATAATAAAATTTCATCCAAACTTGACCCCCAATATGATTGGGCAATAAAAAATTCGAATGAAAATCTTATCTCTGCAATGAATAGAATCTCTTCTGCTCAAGATAGCAGTAGTGACCCACGACAATATCAACAAGAATTAATGAAATTACGTGCCGCCATTGAAACAAGAAGTCGCAGTCAAGTTAACGAAGGTGGAACTGTTGCTAATCAAAATACAGGAATGTTTGGCGATATTCTAACTGAGCTTGGAGTGAATCGTCCACGCACACAAAACCAAAATGGAAATGGCACAAACTCAAACGCTGATTTTGGATTTAACTACTCACCACGTTCATCAGGTAATGCTAATAGAATTTCACTAGAAGCTTTTGATCTCTCGTCTACAACCACAAATAACAGCTCTGGTAGATCTATTTTTGATACCGGCAGTACAGCCCCAGGAAGTAGATTAGGTAATTATCTCAACTCAAATCCTGCAGCTCAATATGCCGTAGCTCCTGTTGGTCAAAATTATTTACCAACTACAAGCTTGGGTCGTAATTAATTATAAATTCTCTAAGCGAAATGAAAACCCGATTGTTATAAAAGTCAGCGGAATTGGCCCGAGGCCTTGTGCGATTTCAAATCGCGCATCCGTTGCAGGGTGAAGTGAATAATACGTGCCCAAAGCTAAACCCACGACACCGTAGTCTTTAACTTGACCCACAAATAAATAATGATCATCACCTATAAATGATCGAATGTAGGGCCCCCAACTTGAGTTCTCGTAATAAGTTTGAAAACGAGGGCCGATTGTTCCGATATAATGGGTTTCTCCATTTTGGGCTGCAATCCTGATTGATGCATCAATATAGATCATGTCGTGTTCATTGTATGATCCGATTCTTAAACCAGAAAAACCTTCGACTAAAATATAACTTGAAGTACTAAACGCCGTACCAAGTGAAACTCCTATATCAAATATTTGAGGTGAATACGGTTCATCTTTAATTGGACTCACATACTGATCTATTTGTGCACTTGCATTTATAGAGATGCCAAGTACTACAGACATGAGGGTTATTGAAATTTTTCTGAAAAACCGAGGTTTCATTTCATCAGGCTAACAACACTCAACTGAATTAGACCAACAAAAAAGCCTTAAAAATAAAACCCCTGGGTTTCCCCAGGGGCCCTGCTCGCCGCCGCTCACTGATGCCAGCTGCTTTTCGTAGTTGTTTATCAGAGCTGCAAAATCGTAGATGCCGTCGAGATGCAATTAAAATGCGATCAGAAGTTGATGGCGGCTTTCGAAGTTAAACCGTATGCAAAATCATTTCTAAAGTTTTGTCCGGGTGTTCCTGTCCATGCACTGCCGGGAAATAAAAATCCCATAGTGGTGGACCACATAAATTTATCTGTGGGATGATAATTGATTCCTAAATCTGCTTCAAAACCTATAGAGTTACCCACATTTCCATTGGCTGCTGACGTAGCAGGCTTTTGTAATGTTGCATATGCAACTGTTCCAAGTAGATCATACTTTTCGCCCAACGCTAGCTTGATATTTGGCGCGAAGTAAATGGCGTTACTGATCACTTCAGTATCTAGACCACCTAATTCAGAAACTCGTGAAGCTGGATTTGAAACTCCAGCAACTTGTGCAACTCGGCTACCCGCCATATTTGTTTTCAAAAGATCGTATTGCCCGAGTGCATGATTAAACATCATCATGGCGATATCATAGTTTGGGCTGAAGAAATAACCTTCAAAGCGTGCTGTGTCTGGATCATCCCCACTGGCAACACCAGCGAGTAAATTCAAAGTAAGACTACCCGTACGATAACCAAATTGCCCTGCTAGACCAAAGCCTGACATCTCAACTCTCTCAAGACCACTTGGTGTTTGAATTTTCACACCACTGTAGCCATTTAAGAAACCAAGCTCAGCACCTAAATTAAAGTTGTCGGTGTTTTTCTTCACAAAGAAATTCATGTTGTATGCTTGATAACCATCATAGAGAATCGCAGGTTGTGCAGCACTACCAAAATTTGAAGCGGGAAAATCATTACCACGGCTTGGTGTACCAGCATCACGTGGTGCCACTCGTGAATCAAACAAAAATCCCATAGCAAAATCTGTCTCAGGATTACTGTACTCAGCGGTCACAATATAATCGTTGATGTCATCTTCTGAAGTGAGAGCTGATTCACGCACTTTACCGTATGCTGGAGTAATAGTGATGTTACCCATGACAATTTTATAAGCCACAAGATCTTTTGTTGAGAGCCAGTGATCAAACGGGCCATTGCCAGCATTGTAAGCCATACCAAGACCAAATTCAAAAGGCACTCGCCCAATAACAAGTGCACCGAACTCGTGGATCCAATCCATGTAGAGTTCGTTCACTGCAATGGTTTGACTTTCTTGAGCAGTTGATTGAATTGCTGAGGGTGTCCCTTGAGTACTTGTAGAACTTGTTTGTGTTCCTGAGTAATCACCTAAAGGTGCACCGGCTTGGTTATTTGAAATTGAATTATTAAAAATATCAAACCGAGCTTTGATGTTAAGACCATCGGTTGCAATAATTTTTGGTTTTAAGACTAAGTGATTCAAAATGTAGCTGTTTTCAATACCGGCGTTTTTATCGAGTGTGAGGTTTTTAATGAAGATTCCCTCAGCGCGATAATAACCAGACCAGCCAATGTCACCAGCATGTGAGAAATTCAAATAGCCAATATTTACGAGTAGTATGAGAACGACGCGCATAATCACGCAGCTAACCCCCCTAAAAGAATTCATAATTCCTTGATTCATTTGGTATGTCTCCAGAAGAAAAATGTCAAACGTTAAACAAAATATAATACGTTACCATACATCACAATATGTTAACGGTTCAGCTTACAAATATAACGCGTCACGCTAAATCAGCGTCCTCGACGTTGTTGTTCTTCTTCGTAGTATTTCTTGTAGAGGAGATCGTATTCCCTTGAACCTTCAAAAATGCCTTTTTTCATGGAGGTAATTTTTTGACGGACAGCATCATCAACCGAAGTCTCGCGTTTTACATATTCAATCACTGCACGCTTAGCCTCACGGATAACTTCATCTTCATCTGTATATTCAACAAGATCATCGTTCCAAATTCCGTCTACAATTACGTGGGCTAAATGGGTTTGACGATCTTCACTTAAAATCACAAAACTATTCCTTTTTGTTTCGCTAACTTTTGTTTCAACATTGGAAACATCTTGCGACGATCAAACCCGCCTGGGTTCTGGATTTCAAGCTCATCCATCATGCGGTGAACTTCTTGTACCAGATCATCTTCTCGCTTAAAGTCTAGGTTCACAAGTTCAATTGCCCGAGCAATAACTTCTTTCTCAGATTTTTTAAATTCAATGAGTTCTCGCTCTTTGAGTTTATCAATCACGTTATGAACTAAACGATCAATTTGTGTAGGATGTAGTTTCATCGAAATTGACTAAATGCCCACAACCCTTCAATGTCAAGAGAGATGGTAAAAAAACGTTGGGCTATTATTCTCATTATCACTTCTATTAGTTTGCTCGCTCTCGGAGCCTTTGGCCTTGTAATATGGGGAACAAGGTTAAATACGACTATTAAAGACAGACTTGCAGGTAAACGTTGGGCAGCACCTACTGAATTTTACGCAGCGCCGGAACGTTTTCTTAAGGGCCAATCTCAGATTTCAAAAACACTTTCCAGTACACTCGAGCGCCTTGAGTACCAAAATATTTTAGTAGAAAAAAAACTGACCCCAGGGGATTTCACCAAATGGACTCCAGAAATTTGTAAGCAAAAAGTTCAAGCTGGTATTCCGGATGACACGGTTACATGTTGGGCTATTAAACCACGACAACGCAGCGGTGGCGCACCACCGACTAATACACAAATTGCTACTGAACGTGCTCTGCAAGTTTTAGCTGTAAACGCTGAAGATGTGATTGTGGAAGTTTACGAAGGTGAGCCCCCTCAAACTGCTGCTGTTATAGAATTAGAACCAGAACTTTTTGCACAATTTTATGGCGGTCAACCTGTACTCAGGCAAATTGTTTCACTAGGTGATGTACCACCGCACCTGCTTAATGCGGTTTTAGCTATTGAAGACAGTGCCTTTCTCACCCATCGAGGTGTGAGTTGGTCTGGTATGTTAAGAGCCGCTTTTAGAAATATAATGAAAAGGCATGTTGCTGAGGGCGGAAGCACCATCACACAACAACTCATTAAAAATTATTTTTTAACACCAGAGAGAACTTTTAAACGAAAAATTACAGAAATTCTAATGGCACTGCTTTTAGAATCGCAATTCACTAAAGATGATATTTTAGAAACCTATATTAATGAAGTGTATCTAGGTCAAACAGGTCCGTTTGAAATTCACGGAGTTGGAGTTGCAGCAAAAAACTTTTTTAACAAACGTGTTGGTGAACTTTCCATTGGCGAGAGTGCTCTGCTTGCCGGTAGCATTCGAGGCCCCAATACGTATAATCCGTTTAAGCATGCTGTAAAGTCTCAAGCACGTCGCAATGTGGTGCTTAAACGCATGCGTGAGTTAGAATTAATTAGTGCTGAAGAATATGAATTGGCACTTAATGAAACTTTACCCATTGAGAAAAAACAATTGCTGCGCGATTTAGCGCCATTTTTTATCGACTCGGTGAAATTCCAACTTCAAAAGCTAAAACTTTCAGATCTTGAGGGTTTGCAAGTTTACACCACATTAAATTTACGCGCACAACAAGCAGCAACGGCATCAGTAACAGAGGGCTTAGCGCAAATCGAAAAACAATATGCCAGCATTCAAAAAACTGAAAAATCTAAAAATATAAAATTACAAGCAGTCCTTATTTCAGCTGATCCTACAAATGGTTTTGTTGAAGCTGTTGTGGGGGGGCGTGCGTATAATGAAACCCAATTAAATCGCGCTGTAAATAGCCAACGTCAAGTTGGAAGTATTTTTAAACCCTTTGTTTTTTTAGCGGCGTTTTCGAGTAACGACCAAAATGGGTCACCCTACACTCCACTCACTCAAATACTAGATGAACCATTCACTATAAAATATGACAAACAAAGTTGGACCCCTCAAAATTATAAGAATGAATATGAAGGAAATATTCCGCTTTATCGCGCACTCGAAGGAAGTCTTAATGCTTCAACGAGTAAAATTGCACTTCAAGTTGGAATTCCAAAAGTTATAGATGTGGCAAGACGTGCAGGTATTGATACGTCACTTCAAGCAGTTCCAAGTATAGCACTTGGGAGTGCGGGGTTAACACCCCTTGAAGTTTTGCAATCATATTGCACTCTCGCAAGACGCGGTGAACTGAATCCGTTGACATTTATTTACGTTGTTATGAATGCCACGGGCGATATTTTATACGAATTTAAACCTGCACGTTCACAATCCCTTGACCCCATTGAAGTCAGGCAAACTGTTTCACTGATGGAAGGGGTGTTTTTACGAGGAACAGGGCGCGGAATTCCCGCACAAGGATTCACTCACCCGGCAGCAGGAAAAACTGGAACCACATCAGATACAAAAGATGTTTGGTTTGGCGGATTCACACCACTTCACGCAGCCGTTGTGTGGGTTGGTTTTGATCAGCCCACACCTACTGGTTTGACAGGTGCCACTGGGGCAATTCCCCTCTGGACTCAATACATGAAAACTTATGCATCACGATATCCACCCGTTGATTTTGCCATTCCTGAAGGTGCGAGTATTGTGGCGTTTGATCCGGCCAGTGGAATGTTGGCTAAGCCTACGTGTGCTGTTCAAGTGAGGCATGTTTTTAAAAACGGAACTGCCCCAAGTTCTGAGTGTTGGTTGCATTAATTTTAATCACTACCACATCTGACCAAGCTGGTGACATTGTGACACTCCACGTCCAAATCGGCTCTGAATTATAAAAATCACTCCACGCTAAACCATTGAAATTACTGACCCAGGACAAAATGCACCATGGCTTTGATCTTGCTTAGAATACTCTGTTGGCGTTGTTACAAAACATATGAATCAAAGGCGATCGGTAGTGGCATTCGTAGTTCGTTGGAAGTATTTCTACCCCCTCTTAAGACTCTTGGGAGCCGTGGGCATCGCTTTAGTTTTGCTCCGCTTTCACTTTCATTATTTAGAAGGAGCACTTTACGATGCTCGCGTTAGATTTAGCCCCTCACCTTCTATCACCGGACAAGTCGTAACAATCGCAATTGATCCAAAAACCGTTTCAACATTTCAAGGTGAACCAGATACCAAAGACAACATCAGTTTACTTGAACAATTAAAAACAGAAAGCCCACAAGCAATCGTTTACATGGCCGACCCCACTCAATGGGTTGGGAGTATGCCCGAAAAAACAAAGTTCGCACTTACAGCCGCACAAATTCTCAATTTCTTTTTCACCACAGAACAAATTGCACCCGTTGGAAAATACACACAACAAAGACTGGCAAAGCCTTTTGACAATCTCTCGCTCTCGCCCGCACCAATTACTCGCGATAATATTACGTTTGCGGGAGATAAAGTCACCAGACGTGTACTCTTAGCTTTTGAAGGCCAATTGGTTTTACAGCCTATTTTAGCTAACCTTCATAATCAGATTGTTCACCCCGCAGCTTATCGCGGGAGTTTTGAATCAGAAGGAAGTATTTTTAATTATATCCGCTATCGCCCCACTGGAACATACAAAGCACTGAGCTTTGTCGATGTGAAAGATGGAAGATTTCCGAAGGGCTATTTTAATAATAAAATTGTACTCATCGGTCGCGACACACAACTTGATACTGACGATTACATTCTCACACCGCACTCCCGATACCCGCTTGCGATGTCACGGCTTGAAGCACAAGCAAATATTATTGATACACTAATCGAAAATAATGGTGTTGCCCGCGCACCAACTACGGTTGATATCATTTTGTCAATTCTTGTGGCTTATTTGACGGTGCTTATTGTTTGGGGAGCTAGCCCCATTGCTGGAATTGCGCTCTTGTTTTTACAAGCTTTTGTATTTTGCATATTTGCATACTCACTCTTTGCTGTCTTTGGATTATGGATCGACATGATTCATCCGTTGATGGCGATTTTTGTTTCTTACTATTTCTTTATTCCCTATCGACTTATCAAAGAAAATAAAAAGAGCTGGGAGTATTATCAAAAAAATAGACTTCTCACCCAAGTTGAAGAACTCAAAACTAATTTTCTCTCTATGATGAGTCATGATTTAAAAACTCCCATTGCGCGCATTCAAGGAATGGCCGAAATGGCTCTCAACGATAAGAAAAATCTTTCTCAAGAACAGAATCAAGCGCTAAAGACCATCATGCGCTCAAGTGAAGAGCTCGGCAATTTCATTGGCAGCATTTTAGATTTAAGCCGCATTGAAAGCAAAGAAGTGAAACTTCAAAAAACAAGTCGTGACATTAACTCAGTGGTAAAAGAGACCATTAAAAAATATGACTTCAATGCTCGCCAAAAAAACATCACTCTAAAAACTGAATTAGAACCACTTTTTAGCCTCAAAGTTGACGTAGATCTTATTCGTCAGGTTTTTAGTAATCTTATAGAAAACGCCATTAAGTATAGCCCTGAGAATTCTATTATTAAGATTTCATCAAAAGAAGAGAACGGCCAAATCTTAGTGCGTGTAACTGATGAAGGCCCCGGTATTGACCAAGATGATGTGGACAATATCTTTCTTAAATTTTATAGAAGTAAGGCCGCAAAAGCGTCTCCTATTAAGGGGTCGGGTTTGGGACTTTACTTAGCAAAGTATTTTATCGAACTTCATAACGGAACAATAAACGTGGAATCTCAACCAATGAAGGGATCCACATTTACAGTGCAATTGCCGCTGGTATAAGCGGCCAATGCTAATTAAGGGAGCAAACGAATGCTAAAAGTACTTGTAGTAGATGATGATCAAGGGCTCAGAACTTCAGTGCGAGCAGCACTTTCTTCAGCAAACAAGTTTGAAATCGACGAAGCCGCTGACGGACTCGAAGCTGTCACCAAGGTTCGTGCCGGTGGAGTGAGCCTTGTAATTCTCGATGTTGACATGCCAAATCTTGGTGGGATGGACGCTCTCAAACTGATCAAAGAATTTAACCCTGGGATCATCGTTATTGTTCTCACGGCCTACAGTAATATCGAAGACGCCGTTCGTGCCGTAAAAGAAGGTGCGTACAACTACATCGCAAAACCCGTTAAACAAACCGACATCATTGAAATGATCGACAAAGCAATGGCTGCTCATGATCTCATTGAAAAAGTGGCTTCAAGTTCTCCTATTTTGACACTAGAAGGTGGCCGAAAATTTGTGGGCACGAGTCGTGAAATGCAAAAAGTTTTTAATATCATTCATAAACTCTCAAAAGTGAACACTCCCGTTCTCGTACGTGGTGAATCAGGTACAGGCAAAGAACTTGTTGCTCGAGCCATCCATTTTAACGGCTCACGCAAAGACGAAAAATTTGTTGCGATTAATTGTTCTGCTATTCCAGAGAATCTTTTTGAAAGTGAACTCTTTGGTCATGAAAAAGGGTCTTTCACAGGGGCTGATCAACGAAAAATCGGCAAATTTCAATATGCAGAAGGTGGAACTCTCTTTTTAGATGAAGTAGGAGATCTCTCACCCAATATGCAAGTGAAGCTCTTACGTGTTTTACAAGAAAAGAAGTTCACCCCTGTCGGGTCAAACCGTGAAATTGAATCAGATGTGCGCATCATTGCAGCTACAAACAGAAATCTTGATGAAATGATTAAATCAGGTCAATTCAGAGAAGACTTGTTTTACAGATTAAATGTTATTCCGGTTGTTCTTCCGCCCTTGAAAGATCGCAAAGACGATATTGATCGCCTGCTTACTTTGTTTATCAGCAAGTTTAATAAGAGCCACGCTAAAGAAATCACAGGTGTCACACCTGATGCCGTCACAGCGCTTAAAAAATATGAATGGCCTGGTAATATTCGTGAATTAGAGAATGTCATCGAACATGCTTTTATTATTGAAGGTAGTAATTGGATTACACTCACAAGTTTGCCTGAGAAAATCACAGGTGAAATAACAGAGGGCAGCGATTCTTATGATACCCAAGCTCTGATTAAGTCTTCAGAGGGTATTACCCAAGAGATTTTTGATTTTAATCGACAAAAAGAAATGTTTGAAAAAGAATTTATCATCAAAGCTTTGAAAGCATTTAAAGGACGAATTAATCAAACAGCTCTGCACGCAAATATTCCAAAAAAGACACTCTTACGTAAAATTGAAAAATACGGAATTATTGCTAAGGAGTATTCAGAAAAAATCTAAATCAAGCGTCAAGCTTTTTCGTAATACTGAAAGATAAAACTACATAATGATCTGTTGCATGCATGAGCAAAGACATTATTCGTACAATTTCTTTAAGTTCAAACTGTTTCAGACTTGCCCCCATTGCAATGTTCAGGTTAAAAATACCTTCCATTTCAAATAAACAGGGGAGTTCTGTTTTTGATTCCACAGGCTTTTACAACTCGCGATATGAGTGAGGCATACAAATGGCTTCAGAGTCTTCCGCCGACTATTCGAGAAGAAATGAAATCCATGGAACAAGTCGTATCGCTTTATCTGCGCGCCAAGAGATTTGGCGGATCTGTACCCACCACAGATGAATTGAATCAAGCGCCCAAATTTCATACTGAAACAGAAGCCCCAAAGAGCAGTCAAGATTTTCAAAAAGCACTCAAAGGTTTAAAACATGAATTAGAACAATTTGATTTTGCGCCCTCGCCACAACCGCCACAAGCTCAAGCTCCGGCGAATACACAGACCAGCAATGAATCAGCTGAACCTCCACTACCACCACAATCAACGCCCAATATACTCTCAAGCCTCAGACTTGACCCCAAGAGCCGCCAGATTGTGAATGAAGTCAGAGAGAGCTTAAATTTAAGCTCTGATATGGAAGTCATTCGCATGAGCCTTGTACTTGCGCACAAAAAACTCAAAGATCTGTCGTCATAACCAAAATAGGGCTTTCTAGGCATGCGGGTTGCATTGTTTATTCTTATGCACAAACGAACTTTATTTTTAGCTGCATTAGTATTGGTTTTGGCAGCCCTTTTGGCCCCAATACCACAAGCCCAGGCAGGCGGTATTTCAACCTCATGCTTTAAATTACTTCACAAAACTTTGAACTTTATTGAAGATAGTTTGTTTCCTGTTAAGTCCACATTACCAGAATATATTCCCGACCCTTCAATCACACATGTTGATCCAACTCTTATTGGTCAAAATTACCATGAAACAAAATATAATTTTAAAGTTAAAAGTTTAGAACCCGGCTTTGGCCCTCATGATGCTGACTATATTCATGATCCTTGGCACCAATCTGTGAATCGAATTTACCCCGTGAATGGTCGGTTTTATACTTCGAGAGGAATGTTACCCGAAGGTGCATTTCCAGAAAAATATTTAGATTATGTAATGACTGAAAAAGGTGATTTTTACGCCGCTTTTCAACATACGGGTTCAACCGTGATTCGCCACTCCTCATATCTTGCGGGAGCACCCGTTGCAGGTGCTGGGCAGATTAAATTTCATGGGGGCATTCCCGTTTACGTAAACAACAATAGTGGGCATTACAAACCCGACACGGTTTTTCTTAAACAAGTTTTATTAAGACTTCAAGAACTCGGATTTGATCTAAGTCAAATTGTTGTAAATGTAACGCCACACCCCTAGCAAAGGCCCCTTTGACATGCCAACCGATTTACACTAATCTGAACCCCAACTTAGCACTATTTTTCTTATCGTGAAAAAGCCACTTTGACCAAAACCATGGGTCTTAAAAGGTATTGTATGACAGACACACAAACTGATTATCGCAACACACTTAATCTTCCTGAAACTGACTTCCCCATGAAGGCCAATTTACCGGTAAGAGAACCAGAACAAGTTAAAACTTGGCTTTCACAAAAGACTTACGAACAAATTCAAGAGATGAATAAATCCAAACCTCTCTTTGTCATGCCCGATGGCCCTCCCTATGCTAACGGCAATATTCACGTCGGCCATTGTCTAAATAAAATTCTTAAAGACATCGTTATCAAATATAAATCCATGGCGGGCTTTCGTTCAGTGTTTATTCCTGGTTGGGATTGTCACGGACTCCCTATCGAACACGCTGTTGCAAAGGAATTAGGAAACAAACGTCGTGAAAAATCTGATGCAGAAATCAGAAAACTTTGTCGCGAATACGCCAGCAAATATATTGATCTTCAAAGAGAACAATTTAAACGACTTGGCATTTTAGCTGATTGGGATCACCCCTACACTACCATGGACACCCCATACGAAGCCGCCATGATCAGAAGTCTTGCACGCATCTACGATGCGGGTCATGTTTATCGTGGTGAAAAACCAGTTCATTGGTGTTGGTCTGATGGAACCGCCCTTGCTGAAGCAGAGGTTGAATACGCAAATCGCAAAGACCCATCAATTTACGTTAAATTTGAAGCCGCAAAGAATTTAGATAAACTAGGCAATCCAAAAAATAAAACATACTTTGTTATATGGACAACCACTCCCTGGACTCTCCCTGCAAATTTAGCGATCAGTTTAAATTCAGAATTTGATTATGGTATTTATGAAGTCGATGGTGAGAACTGGGTTTTAGCAAAAGAACTTGCTCCTGCATTAGAAAAAGCTTCGGGGAAATCACTTAAACTCACAAACACTTTTAAAGGCTCTACACTCGGTGGGACAAAAAAAGTCGGTGATTCGTTTGACGGTGTAGTTTGTCGACATCCGTTTATTGACCGCGAAAGTTATGTGCTCTTAGGCGATCACGTAACACTCGATGCTGGTACGGGTTGTGTTCATACGGCTCCTGGTCACGGACAAGATGACTATCAAGTTGGTTTTAAATATGGCCTTCAACCCTATAACCCCGTCAACGATTGGGGCAAATACACAGATAAAGTTCCTGAGTATGTGGGCCAAAAAGTTTTTGATGTGAATCCAAAAGTTGTTCAAAGACTTCGCGAATCAGGGCATCTCATTGTTGAAGAAACTTTAGATCACAGTTTTCCTCACTGTTGGCGCTGTCATAATCCAGTTATTTTTCGAGCTACAGCTCAATGGTTTATCGCTATGGATGAGACGGAGAAAAACAAAAGCAAAGGTTCGATACGTAAAAAAGCATTAGAAGAAATTAAAAAAGTAAAATGGTTTCCAAGTTGGGGTGAAAATCGAATCACAGCCATGGTTGAAAATCGCCCTGATTGGTGTATCAGCCGCCAAAGACTTTGGGGAGTACCGATTCCCGTATTTTATTGTGAAAAATGCCAAGAATCAGAGGCCTCCGCTGAACTCATGAACAAAGTGGCACTTAAAGTTGAAAAACAAGGTTTGGAATCTTGGTACACATCAGAAGCTAGTGAGTTTTTAGGTGCGAATCATAAATGTAAATGCGGTCACGGAGTTTTTAAAAAGGGTTCTGATATTCTTGATGTTTGGTTTGATAGCGGAGTTTGTCACTCAGCTGTTCAAGAAACCAGAGAGGGCATGAGTAATCCAGCTGATCTCTATCTTGAGGGTAGCGATCAACATCGCGGTTGGTTTCAATCAAGTCTCATGACCAGCATTGCAATGCATGGCCGCGCACCGTTTAAGAATGTACTCACACATGGTTTTGTCAACGATGCTCAAGGTCGTAAAATGTCAAAGAGTATCGGCAATGTTTTAGATCCTCATAAATTTATGGAAAAAAACGGCGCTGAAATCTTAAGGCTTTGGACAGCTTATGTTGATTACAGTAACGATCTGCAAGCCGGACAAGAAAGTTTTGACCGAGTCTCAGAAAGTTACCGTCGCGTTCGAAATACTTGTCGATATATTTTAGGAAATATTTCTGATTTTGATCCTAAAAAAGATTCAGTAGATTACGAAGATCTATTAGATGTCGATAAATGGGCGCTCTCAAGACTTGCTAAACTTATAAAAACGAGCACTGAATCTTATGATAAATTTGAGTACCATCCTATTTATCATGCGCTTCAAAATTATTGCACCGTTGAACTCTCAGCTGTTTACTTAGATATTCTTAAAGACCGACTTTACACATTTAAAAAAGATGGCATTGAGCGTCGAGCCGCACAGACTACGATTTATCTCATCTTGCGTAATATCGTTGGAATTATGGCTCCTATTACTAGTTTTTTAAGTGAGGAAGTGTATTTAAGACTTCCAGGGCATGAAAAAGAAAGTATTTTTCTAACTGACTTTCCAAAAGCTGATCCAAAATGGTTTAATCAAAGCCTGGAACAAAAATGGTCTAAACTTTTTGAAGCCAGAAGTGTTGTTACAAAACAACTTGAAGAAGCAAGACAGGGCAAAATGATCGGATCAGGGCTTGAAGCTAAAGTAGAATTAACTGTTCCTGTACAACATAGTGATATTTTCTATGACAATGCGGTAGAACTCCCCAGCATTTTTATTGTTTCTCAAGTTAAAATTAAAGAAGGTCCAGAATTTTCGGTTAAAGTAGAAAAAGCTGACGGAGAAAAATGCGAACGCTGTTGGAACTTCAGTGCACAGACAAATAAAGATTCTAAATTTCCAAACATTTGCCCCAAATGCGTAAAGGCACTCTCATGAAAATAAAATATCTTTTACTTTCAACAATCAGCGGAACAATCATTGCCCTTGATCAATTGACAAAGCTCTATATTCACACGCGATTTCACTTAGGCGAATCTAAAACTATAATCACTGATTTTTTTGATATCACTTATGTCAGAAAC